>CAZXHI010000176.1:0-22075 GCA_964640555.1 uncultured Thermoplasmatales archaeon
CTGATAAACGGACTCCGGATGATGAAAGATTTTGATAACGGAGACCTGAAAGATGCAATCTGGCAGAGGCTTCAGGGCAAGAATGCAATCCAGAAAACAACAAAAACTGTTGATGAAATGGAGGAAGAGCAGGCAACCTACAACCCCACCTGCGAGGACTGGCTGGACCAGCAGACCTACGATGGCATCCCGCAAAAGGAGTGTATGAACGAGTTACGTCAGGACATCTTCAGAAAAGGAGGTGTTGAATATGTCCAGTGAAAGGTTTGAGGTGATTACAAGGGATTACCCTCTGAACAAAAGAAAGGGATTTGATAACCTTGAAAACGCCTATACCTACTGGAAAAAATTGCCCAAACGCATCAAGAAATGGTCTCATATCTGGTACGGCCTGGAGTTGTTACTATGAGCCAAGATTACTACTTCCTCTCAAACAGGATAAGCCATCTGGAGAAACTGGTGGAGGAGCTTGTGGAGCGGCTTAGTGACCATACAGATCATATCCCTGCATACGAGGACTGGGATGAACAGGAAATCTGCAACTCCCACTCCCAGTGTGAGCGGATAATTAGGGGGCATTCCAATATAATCAACAACCAGGAGGGGATAGAATGAGCGAAGAAGAATACAATGGCTGGACTAACTATGAAACATGGCTATTGGCACTTAATGTAGACAATAACCAGGGGCTCTACAACATCACAAGAGACTTCATAAAACAGACAAAGTCAATGGACGTATATGATGCGGCAAAAGAGCTTAAACAGCAACTGGAGGACATTACCTATGATGAAAAATGCGATACCTATAAAATATGCGACAACTGGACACAGCGGGACTGGAACGAAATCAACTTCAATGAAATAGTGAAAAGCTGGAGAGAAGAATAGGTGTCTATTCATTTAGGCAAATTAGATTTTATTATATAAGATGCTCTTTTTCTTACATTTTAATCCTATGAAAAAGAAAAGGAAAATGAATATATAGAAGTTTAAACGGAAATGATTAAATGATTTTAAATGTAATAGGTAGTATAATTTAAAATTTTCAGTAAAAAATCACAAAAGATTAATACAAAAGGTTACAATTGTAGATATTATGTTACCACAGCATCTGATTGATGAGATAAAGGATGAATTTAAGGATAATTCTATGGTTACGAGATTGATAAATAGCTTTTTTGAGGAGAATTCCACCTACCTTAAACCTGTTATTGATAAATTTGTGGAGGAGAAATTGGATGAAGTTGACCAACATTAAGATTAGCGGAATTAGAGGTTTTAATCTCGAAAGAGAAGTTAATCTTGATGAAGGATTGACTATGATTTATGGCCAAAATGGCCAGGGAAAAACAAGCTTTGTTGAGGCAATAGAATGGCTCCTCTTTGGAACCATTTTTAAAAAGGACAAGGCTCCAAGTAAAGTTGAATATACTGATACAATAAAAAACCTGCATTTTGCAAACGGAACACCTTATGTTGAAGCAATTTTCAATAGTGACAGTGGTCTGGTCAAACTGAAAAGGGAATATGTCGATGAGGAGCGGTCGAAGTTTTTTATAAACGATACCGAATCCGAGGGAATATCTGATTTAGGATTATGCGAGATAATAAGACCTATAATCTACCAACACGGTCTGAAGAGCTTCATTCATACCAAACCAGTGGACCGGTTCAAGGAATTTATGAGATTATTGAATATAGATGATGTAGACCAGTTTTTCAGAAGATCAAGAGACGCACAAAATCAATATAGGAACAATAAACCCAAAAGGATTCGTGATTCTCTTCTCCTACTTAAGAAGATAGAAGAAGAGCAGAAGGATTATTATGATTTCTTAATATCGAATAACTTCGATATTCTAGCCGTATCAAATAAAATAAACAATGAATTGAAGGTTTGTGAAACTGAAATAACCGAAGATAATTTCAAAGCTTTTTGTGGATGTGTTCAAAAATCAACAGAGAAAATAAAAAAAGAATTATTTGACTTGGATCTTTTTTCACCGATACTTGCATTTAAACCTATTGAGATGGATATTCTAAAAAGACCAGAAATCTTAGATGCAGTTAAAGTTCTTGTCAATCCTGAGGTTAGACTTGCCAAAAACCGATTGGAAATATTAAAAAATGGATTGAAAATAATCGAAAAAACAAAGGCAGAAGAATGTCCATTATGTTTTGAGAAGACAATAACGGATGATAAAATCGGGTATATACGAGGAAAATATAAGGAAGATTCCGAATTTGAAAAACAGATAAAACAGGCTCAAACACAGCTCAAATCATATCTACGTGAAATTTCACAGTGGAAAAGTACATATTCAGGAATTTTCAAAAAAATAATAATTGATGAAAAAAAGATGGAGCCCTGTAATAACCTTGAGATCGGTGATGGACTTCTTACGGATTTTGATGAAAAAACTGAGTCACTGAATCAAAAATTTGGGGAAACATACATTAATCTGGAATCCTTTGAAAAAATGCTTGATTGTCTGCAAAATATGACTATTGAGGAGGCAGATAAAGTCATTGATAATTTTTCCGGAATGATTACCAGTTTAAAGTGTAACTTTCAGAATTTAAACGAAATTGCATTAGCACTGTCAAAGATAACAAGTGAAATACGAACAGCCTTAGCAAAGAAAATAAGTTCCTCTGATAAAGTCAAAAGATATGAACTAATACTTTCTATATTACAAAATACTAAGAATCTTCGAATTTTACAAATAGATGCTGAAATTGAAGAACTGTTTAAGACTTCAATCAAGGAAATAAAAGAATATAGAGATGGATTATTAAACAGATTGCTTTCTTCTCATAAATCTAAAATAATTGAGTGGTATGCCACATTGAATCCGAAGGAAGATGTATGCATACATGATATCGATTGCCAGGGAGATAAAGTCAATTTTATCGCATCATCCTATGGAGTAAAACGCCATGCAGTTCCTATTCTAAGCGAAGCTCATCTTAATTGTTTGGGATTAAGTATCTATTTAAGTAAAATAGTAAATCAAGATAATCCATTTTCCTTCATTTTTATTGATGATCCTGTACAATCTATGGATGATATGCATACGGACTATTTTATTAACGATGTAATTGAGAAACTGATTAAAGAAAATTATCAGATATTTATTTTATCTCATTTACAAAAAAAGGTTTATGAGCAAGTTCTATACAGATATAAGGAACAACTTCCAACTCCAATGGAATTATACGGATGCACAATTGAAGGTCCACAAATTGAGATAAAAGGAGAACGTTTTGATGGATATATCAGTTTGGCTGAACAGAATTATAATGGTAGTGTTGAGCAGAGAAAGATAGCTGCAAATATGGTACGGAATGCTCTCGAAGCCTATACAAAAGAATATTTTTGTAAGAAAAGTGGGGAAGAATTACCTAAACAATTTAAGAATAAAACATTTACCATATTAGATGATAAACTACTTTCAAGAGTTGGGATTAATGGCAACGAAAGAGGGAAAATGAGATTAATTGGAAGAAAATGCGATACTGGCAGTCATGACGATCAAAAAGCTGAACCACCAACAACTAGTGAACTTCGGGGATATATTGATACTTTAAAAGGACTATATAGAAAACATATTAAGAGCATCAATTTTTAATGATGTTAAGATTATAAATTGAAATAGGAGATTAGATGGTTTACAAAATATTTCATTTTACCCCTGAAGGTGGTCCTTTTAAGATTCTAGATAACTTAAGATCTTATTCAAATATCCCAATAAAAACAATGATGTTTGTTTACGATTATAGATATAATATTTTAGAAATTATTGATAAATATAAATCAGAAATGTTCAAAAATTCATCATATGCGAAAATTATTGATGACGAAAATACTTTATTGATAGATTTAAATATTGTTAAGAATCCTGAAGATCCGCTAACGGACAATGGTAAAACATTGTTTTTAGTTTCAAAAAAGCAGCCTTTTGGCATATTAATTTCAAACACTTCAAGTCGAAAATTTGGTCACATAATACAATATTTTAACAAATATTATCCACTCATTTCTAGAATCTTTTTAAGATCAAATGAAATTAAAGAGCTATTAAATAGTCTGGAAGAAGAAAATGCTAAAATTATCGTTAGAAATTACGTACTTAAAAGATACTACGTAAAAAGAAAAATCGATGTTGGCTATGAAGTAATCAATCATAATGAACTTTTCAAAATAGCCCAAGATAATTTTCTATGGGTTGATAGTATACAAATTGATATATCAACAGATAATTTTAACGGTAAAATTAGAATAAACAGAAGAGGACGTATTTCATATAGGGGATTAGATTACTCTACTATTTTTTCATTGCTTATTGAAAAAATAATAACTAAATATTCAAAAAAACATTCTGATATTCTTGTAAAAAAATCTAGAACTCTAAACAACTTAGAACCACAACCTGTTAGATTCTTTGTGGATGAAGAAATATTTAATTCGCATGATGATATTGAACAATTCTTAAAATCCATGCATACAAATTTTAATAATTGGGGTTATTCAATTTTATTTAACGAAGGCAGCTATCTTCTAGCAATTCTGCACGATTATCAAACTGGATCAAGTTATGATATAATTATTAGCTCGCCATCAGAGGTGTACATAATTCCCCAAACTCAAGTAACTAGTATTTCTTTTAACGCTTTAATTAACTTTTTCATAAAAAATTATGATGGTGAAGTTGAGAATGTCTAAGAGTGAAAATAAGGATAAATTTGTTAAAAATAAGAAAATTGAAATCGATAATTATATTAGGGCATTAAAATCCCTCTTAGTTTTAAGAAAGATGATTATGGAAAAGCTTTCAGGAGAATTTTATTTCACCAGTAAATTGAATTATAAAAATCTAAAGGATAAAGATCCACAGACTCCAGATTATATTGTAAAATTGAATAACGGGATCTGGATTGGAGAAATTAAAAAATCATTAGCAAACCCTGATATTTTTGGTACTGAAAAAGAATATATTGAAAAATATATTGAAGGAAAATTAATTGCGCAACTTAAAAAATATGATGAGCCATTTAAAGAATTTGAAGTTGACAGTCATGATGTCGTTTTAATGGTTCCGCATAGAGATGTTGAGGCTTTGGGTTTTCTTAAGGTTAAGTATCTTGATAAGAAACAAAATTTGTTTAAGAATAATTTTGCGGTTATTGTTTATTCAATCGAAGCCGGTTCAAATAGGACAGAATTTATAATTATTAATCTCGAATGGGGGAAAGTGAAAAATAAGATCGCCCATGAAATTTTAAGTATGGGTTACAAAAAAATGATTGGAGAGATAAAAGAGGATATAGCAAAATATAAAATATATGAAGAATCTGATAAAACTCCTATTGAATATGTAATGTCAATACTTTGGACAGATATTTTCCCAGAAATAATTAATAAAAGTGATGTAAATAAAATAATTGAATGGCGGAATAAAAAAGAGCATGTTTTTGAAGTCAAATTAGATGATTTAGTTGAATATTTACAGAAGATGTATACCCTTCCATCATTAAATGAAAATGATAGAAAGCAATTCACTAGCAGCATAGTATTAAGTGCCATGGAGAAATTTTCTAAAATTAACTTTAAAAATCAAAGAACTAATAAAATGGAATCTGCTGTAACAAAAATAAGTAAGCAGAATGGTATATACTTTTCAGTTATTTATAAAAATTTTCCAGAAAAAGATGAATTAAAATATCTTTTAAAATCATTATATCTGGAACAAGAAGAAAAAGATACATCAATTAATCAAGTTGTTCAAACAAGTCCCCCTCAAAGTAGTCTTACGGATTTTAAATAATGCTATCTATTCTATTTTTTATGAAGGATAAATTCTAATGTTGCACTTGTTAATCTGAAACCATATTCAGCTTCCTTTTTTGAAGGATTATGGCCTCCATGAGCCCCTTTTCCACTCAAGAAATTCCATATATTTTTGATCTGCCGCCGATCTGCACGTGAAGTAAAAATATTACAAAGTGCCTTTTTCCAATCATTGTCTTTTCCAAGTTTCATACATAATGATTCTATTGAAGCACGGCATGAAGAAATACAATGTCTTTCTGCATCTGGTGCATTATCTTGAAGTCTTTCTAGGGCTCCTAAAATCGAATTTAAAACGGCTGGATACGGTTTGAGTAGATTAGTAATGTAAGTTTCTCCAACTGAATCGAACCTTTTGAGATTTTTAACGATGTCCTTACTATTGATTTTGAGATTTTGTTTCTCCTTATATAGTATTTCTTTAATTTCCTGTCGTGTTATAAGTTCTTGTTCTATATCTTTATTCCAGATTAAATCAAGACTCTGAAGCTCTTGGAGTACCGTAATTAGATTGTCAAAAAATGGAAGGGGGTTCTTAATTTTTTTAACTCGGTTGAATTTCCTAAGAAGTTGAGGTGCATTTCCAGATGTGGAAAGGTTCTTGGTTTTTAATGACATCTTTCTAACAATTGATTCGCACTCAGGAAGAAAGTAGTCTCCTTGATTTTGCCATCTTTTCTTTATATTATCCTTCGCTGTTTTTTGTCCGATGGTTCCAATTTTACGAGTCATCCCTTTATATCCATGTGGAATAAAACCCTGAACGAGAAATTCTCCGAGCATTGCTGCCTCATTAGTATGAATCCCTGAAGATAACTCATTATTTAATTGCGACCGGAGATTTTTTCCCTTATGGATTAGTTGTAAAATTTCTTGTTTTGGAGTCAAATCAACCATCTTTATTAATGATAAGACAACGATAATTAAATAGTATTGTGTAAGAGTTGTTATTATTTGCAGTATTGGAATGTTATAAAATAGGTTTTTACTTCATGTTTAAACAAAAACGCATTTATTTCTCACTTTCTAACTATTAAAAAGCTAAAAGGCCAAATTATAAGTGAGTAAAAAGCATTCACAATATAATTTCAAAAGGTTGACAAAATGAAACTATGGGGAAAGAATACTGAGGTAAAATTTTTTACAAAATCAAGAGAGTTTGCTACACCTGAACAATTGTTTTACACAACTGATGATGGCAAATACTTGGCCTATTGGCCTAAAGGCTACAAGGGAAAGAAAACCACGCTTCAAAGCAGAAATTCCTTAATAGGTAATTTTACTGAAAAATGGTGTGTGGACCTTTTACAACCATTTGCCGAAAAGATAAATGCCTTTGCTGTCCAGAGTGTTATCAGCGAAGAAATTGGTTTAACCAGACAATCTCCTGCTGATGTTGTCATCTGTAAAACAAAGAATACAATTCAGAGGCCAGAAGACATTATTGCAATATTTGAGGTGAAGATGTCAGTCGTATGGAACCATGAATTAATGGTTTCTAATTCCAAGGAAGAACTGGTATGTGTTGGAGATTATACAACTCACCAGGGAAATCCCGGACTTTTGAGATCCGATAGCATGTTAAAAGGAATAGGAAAAAGCATTAACATCAGGGTTTCGAGCTTTAAATCTTCAAAAATACCAATTATAATTCTTGGTAATACGCCGATCTCTAAAAGTTATTATGAAAAGGTCGACCACCTCAAGAAATGTGGGATAATACAGGGATTCTGGTCAGTAAATCCATCCCCTAGAGATGGGCAAGAAAATATAAAATCAACTGAAGATAGTGGATTTTTAAGGATGGATGACTATGGCGAATTATTAAAAAATCTAAAAATACTGCTATCCGATAATAGGGAATTTTTCTCTGGAATGACAACGAAGAATGACTTGGGCAAGATAATTGAAATTGCTAACAGAGAAAAAGCTTATGAAGAAAAAGCTGAAAAATTCCTATCTCTTATTAGAGGTCTTTGAAATGAGAAAGTCTAAAAGAAATGGTACTAAAACAAGTTCGTTTGGAGTATCCGCAAGAGAAAATCATGATTCATCTATATTTTATAATAGCAGGTTGTACAAGGGAGTCAACACAAAAAAACAGGTAAGTTATGTAGAAGGTAAAATCGATGAAAAGTTTTTAAACAGGAATTTTTGCAAAAGCAGTGAAAAAATGGAAGAGCTGCCAGATAATAGTGTTCATTTGATGGTGACTTCTCCTCCTTATAACGTGGGTAAGGAATATGACGAAGATTTGACGCTTGATGAGTATCTTAAGTTATTGAGAAATGTTTTCAAAGAAACATATAGAGTCCTAGTTTCCGGAGGAAGAGTATGTATAAATGTGGCAAATCTGGGGAGAAAACCCTACATTCCTTTACATAGCCATATAATCAATATAATGCATGATATTGGTTTTTTAATGCGGGGGGAAATCATATGGAACAAAAACGGTGCAGGATCTTCAACTGCTTGGGGCAGTTGGTTATCTGCCGGGAACCCGACTCTACGAGATCAGCATGAATATATCCTAATATTCAGTAAAGAGGATTTCTCAAGAATAAATCCTAAGAAAAAAGAAAGTACTATTTCAAAGGAGGAGTTTCTTGAATCTACCAAAAGCGTTTGGAATTTTTCCCCTGCATCTGCACGTAAAATAGGACATCCTGCACCATTTCCCGTCGAACTACCATATAGGTGCATTCAGTTGTATACATTCGAGGGTGACGTTATCTTGGATCCGTTTGTTGGAAGTGGATCGGCCTGTATTGCAGCGATAAAAACAAACAGGGATTTTATTGGCTATGATACAAATAAAGAGTATATTGATATTGCTGATAAAAGAATTAAAAAGGAAATGGATCAAATGAAAATCACCAGTTATGGTAAACCAGAAAAAACAAAAAAAATATTGGCCAAACAAATGTAACATCAATGCTAATCATTAAAAAGACTTTCTGGAATCTCTTCTTTTTATCTGATATCACTTTACAACACTTTATTCAATCTAATCTGTTTAATGACAAAGTATTTGGACATTATATATATGATTTAATCCTAAAAAGCATTTCGTATCTAGGGTTGAATAAAATTGTGTAAAGATATGAATATTCCAACGATTATTGAAATTATTGCTAAAATCGCAGAAAATTTAGCGAGTGTAATATTAAAGTATCTTTCTCTCTTCGCCAGTTCCTCATAGCCCATATATAAAAATTCTTTGCCGTATTTTTTTTCGATGATCTCCATCGTGTTTATAAATTTTTGAGTGGAAGTCAGGGGATCTATTTTCTGTAATTTTGATAGAAGGTCTAATATCGTTTTTTCTTTTTTGTTCTCCGTATCTAATTTCATTATTTTTAATGCTAAAATGATGATATTATTGAGTTTTAGGGTAGACAAAGCCTTTTTCCCAAATAAAGTCTCAAATTTCCTCAAATATATTGAATGAATTAACGATAAACTAGTATAAGCTTTTACTTTATCTGTGTGGGATTCCAATTTTTCTATATGTTTCCTTGCATAAGAGAAAAAAGCATCACGGTATCCACATGCATCAAAATATACTGGAAACAGGAGAAGTAGAAGAATTATTAAAAAATACGATACGTAATATAAGAGCGATACCAAGAACAGATAATCAGGAGATATAGGGGAGAAATGATCCAAAAAGAAATTTATCATCTGAATAAAAATAATCAATACAGTGAAATAAAATACTAACTTTTTGAAATCTTTACTCCACAACACAAAATATCTTTTAACACCTGGCAACAAATCAAAAGAAAAAATAATACTTAAAAGCCCAATTGACGCTATAAGAGATATGATAAGTAATAAGATAACTGAGAGAATACCCTGGGCAGGGTCAATTAACCATATGGGTGACCCAACTTTCCCAAATGAAATCGGTAACAAAAAAAAGGAAAACCCCCCAATAAAAATAATAGAAATTAAAGTCAAAAACCTATTTCTGAAAAGTATATCAATAAATACCTTATAGGAAACTATAAGATAACTAAATTCCTCCCTTTCCTTCTTGGATAAATGTTTTGATCTCCTTTTCAAAATATCCATCAAGTATTCTTTTTTCCAGATTAGAATAACTGCCATAGAGATAAGGACGAGGGTGATAAAGAAAGGAATAAATCCTGACCAATCCCATGTTATTTCTTTGAACATGAAACCATAAGTTACATTTAGCACCATATCAGCTGTTAGAGCTACCTCGATTTCATTGTAATATTTCATTACATCCCCTGCGGTATGGGGTTCTCCTGTTCCATTTTCCCTGCCGTCTCTATGGTGGAGTGTCCATCCAAAATCTTTCACAAACATTACGGTTCTGCAGTTACTACGGCGGGGCAGAGCTGAGGCAAATGCCAAATCATTACTGCAGGAACCTACAGGGGTCCAATTAACATCAATGGTTGATCCATCAGGTGTTCTATATTCATAATTTGATCTAGCAATGATTGCTGAAAGATTGCCTATTTCTTCCAATTTGTTGGTGAGAATGTGTAATGTGAGTCGAGGATCTGGTTGATAGAACCCCACTTGATTTATATCTACGACCAGCCAAATGTTTTCTTTATTGTGAGCCGCCTCATAATATTTCGCTCCTATCATACCATATTCTTCACCACTGAAGGCGATGAATTTTAGATTGTATTTTGGCTTAATATCATAGTCTTTGAAGTATTTAGCAATGCCCAGTACGATTGACATGCCTATAGCGGAGTCTGCCGTCCCTTGGCACCACATGGAATCGTATAGAGAACTAATTATAACGGTTTTACTCTGATCAGTTCCGTTTATCTGACCAATAACATTATAGCTAATTACAGATGTATTAAAACTCTGGTTTACATAAAAATCAACAGTACAGTTATCTAGAATATTATTTATTTTTTTCCCATCTGTTCCATTGATATGTATGACTGGTATATCCCTGCCAATGTTAGGTTTTGAATCATGACAATGTGGATCGTAATCATACGAGATTTTTCCAACAATGTTATCATGGTAGCATGTATCAAATGTTACACCGACCCGTTTTTCAAACCATTTTCTAAACATGGTCCATATCAGGTGTAGTGAGCGATTGTTTTCATCAGGATCGTTATAATCTGGATTAAATCCTTTGTTCACCTCGAACAAAACAAATTCTTCATCGTCATTTATTTCAATCTGATCAACGAAAGAGGGCCATGTTGACTTATTGTCCGAATCGATTCTTTCGATGGTAAAATCATAGTACTCCTCCAATAGCTGCTCGGTGAAATTTTCTAAAGATACAGAGTCGCATAATGACAGGTATTCAATTTCAAAAAACTTGTTAATTGACAACTCATTATATGCATAATCCAAAAAATCATCAAAATCAGTTTCATTCCGTCTTACTACATCCAAACCCGAATATGAAAAATTGCGGGTTAACACGTTTCTGTTGTCGAAAGGGCCTGTATTATTCCAAGTTGGACTGATAAAACATTCAACATCAAATGTAATATTGTTTTCTATATCGTTAATTGTTAATCTTTTTGATAGCACCTCAAGTTTATCCGTTAAATTCAGATTGTCGTAGAATATTATTTTATACGGATAGTGTATGTTCTCAATTTGTTCTAAATATGGAGGGTCTAGACCTAGATTGTAAAGACCAAATTTACCCATATTATCTTTAATCTTATTTGCTGCTTCCCGTTCACCTTTTGTGCCGAATGCTCTTCCCTTAGCAATCTCGCTATTTTCTTCGTCGTAAGCTTCGAATATTACATTACTTAGACTCTTGGTCATATTCCTGATAAAGGAATAATCAAGTGTGCAGTTTTCTGGGGGGCTCGGATAGAATTTCTTATCATCATTGAACGGAAACCAATTTGAAAAAAGAGCTGCAGTGCAATATATGCATAGAATAAGGATAATCACTATAACTATAGAGATAATTTTCTTTCTTGAATCATCCTGCATTTTTGCAGTGTCCTCCCCAATTTATGAATTGCAAAACTTGAGAGTTAGATTTAAACATTTTGATAATTTACAATAATATCTTGGTTGCAATGTTCAATATCAATAGATGAGATATTTATCGCAGAACCTTCGACAACAGGTCATTAATATCAACGGAATCAACAATTCCCATGAGCCGATTGTTTTTATCAAGCACCGGCAACCTCGAATGCTTAGTTCGCCCGATCTTTTTCATTATGCTTTTTAAATCCTCCCGCTCAAGAGCATGTGTCACCTTTTCTCTCCTGGTCATAAGATTCTTTACTCTAGCGCTCATCTTTCCTTTTACACGGGCTTTATGCGCATCTGACTTGGTGAATATACCCTGAAACAATCCGTTTCTATCAAGTATATTGAGAAAATCTGTTTTTTCTTTCTCCATTATCTCTTCCGCCTCTTTAGCAGTTTTATCTTCACTGATTATTGAAGGAGCTTTCATTACTTTCTCGATAGGGTAGTACTCAAGTTCCAAACCAGGCATTTTTAGTTTCAATCCATAACCCCAGATCATCAAATAAATAGCCAACAATGGCAGCAATGAAAGAGCAAACAATGTCGTGATATCAATTTTTATAACCTGATTAATAACAATTATTTTACCGGTTCCCGAAAGTTCACTATTCAATATTATTAATAATGCAACAACTACTACAAGATAAACAATCGTACCATATATCATTAAAAAGGTATTCCTCATTTTCGGATCTAAGGTCCATTCATCCAATATGTTTTCCCCCAAACTATGAACAAGAGATGGTTTCTATCTTTATTAAATTTATCTAAAAAATATTATTTTTATTTTTGAAATAATTTTAATAACTTACTAAAATGCCAACTGACACATGTATTTTATCTTTCTAATTCTTACCTTTTCTCGGTGATTGTAATGGTAACATTATTTTTAGATAATTGTTATAAACGATTATTTTTATATTGAATATTACAAATTCTTGGAGGATATGAAAAAATGAGCGTTAATAGTTGGGGAGATATGTTGAATGTTTCTGAGCATGATGTTTTATCTTTGATTGTTTCTGATCAAAATAATGGTGATTGGGGGGAATATCCATATGATGTTGGGAAATTGCATTTTCCAAGGGATGAGGGTATTCATGATTATAAGCATGAATGGTGGTATCTAAATTTACATCTGATGAATCTGGAATCTGGGGGAAAATATGATGTTATGTTGACTTATTTTCCAAAACAGGATGTAATGCCTTTTCCAATGAGATATTTTATGATTACTGATAGGGGAGATCATACTTATTCTCCTTCAAAAAAATTCACGTTTGGTTCCCTTAGGGTTTCTGATGAAAAGCAAGATATTAGATTTCGTAAAGGTTTAAGGTTTGATTCTTGGCTTCAGCTTAACACAGGTTTTGCTTTTGAATATGGAGTAAATGTAAATAATGGTCGTGACGGTCTCTCTGTGTTGATGCGATCACGTAGACCCCCTTTGCCGGTTAATGGTGATGGATATGTGCCGGCCGGAGTTGGAGGTTATTCATATTATTATTCATTGACCAGATTGAATGTTGCTGGCTATTTGAAATTAGAGGGTAAACATATTCCGGTTGTTGGAATAGGTTGGGTTGATCATCAATTTGGAAATTACCATAAACAGAACAAATTGAAACATATGAATGGTTTTGTTTACAACTTGACAATAATGTTGATATTATCTGTTGGTACGCCTATACAAATGGAGAATTTGTTAATAAGCATCCGATTATGACTTATATGCTTGCAAATAATAAGGTTGTTGTGGCTAATGATTCTTTTAAAATTGAGACTCTGGATTATTGGTTATCTCCGAAATTTAGAAAATATGGCTGTAAATGGAGGATCACGGAGAAAAAACATAAGCTTGATGTAATTGTTAATACTGTTATTCCAAATCAACTATGTTATGTTCCTTATCCCTTTGAGACAAAAGGAAAAAAGAGGATATATTTGTCGGGGTTGTATGAAGGAAGTACTACAATTAAGGGGACTTTTGAAGGGAAATCAGTTCGAGGTGTTGGTTATACTGAATTAACTCACACCAGATAGTAAAAATAATATATAGGGGTGCCATCCTTAAAACCCCTTTGATAAAAAGTGTATCTTGTAAATAATATATCTCTTTCATCTTTTCCTAGACCTCCTTTGATCTCTCTTGATCTCCCCATAAGGTACAATGAAAAACACAAACCGTCCATCTTAGCATTTTCTCATAGTTTCTAATGATCGGTTCCTGATAAGTACAAATTCTTTCCATATTTTTTACTTGCAGTTAGTTAGGCCCGTAAACTATTAACAAACCTTTTCTAAAATTATATTCGTTTAACCAGCCACTCATAAATTTTCGGATAAACCTCATCTTTTACTTTTATGCCGATATTCAAATCAAGATGCCCATAATCATGGCTACTAAAAATCTTTCCGTTCTCATCAACAGCATTTTCTGCAAACAGAATAACTGATTTGTTCCTGCTGCCTACATGATCAATGCATGTTTTACTTCCATCAAACATTCGATGACTAACGACGATATAAATAAACCGGAGCAACGCTCTGGGGCATTAAACCCATGTAGAAATAAAATATCGACACAACGATGAGATCACTCTAAGAAAAATAGATGAGAGTATTGTCTTCGATATTGTTAATTACAAATGTGTTATATGTTCAGAAAATTCCGAACATTTTAGAAACAATATTATAATACTATTTACAGATATATCAATTGTAGGAGAGATGATAGAACGGTTAAAAAATTAATTAGGAAGAAAAAAATTAGAAAACTTGATAATGATGATTATGACGCCCCTCAAGAATTTAAATTTGAACTTCCAGATGAGGGAGGTGCAATGGTTCATAGTGATCTTCATCAAACTGATAATATCAAGTACACTGTACCAAAAAACAATGTGGATATTGTATGGTATAAAAATGAATTAAAAGGCGAAAAAGTTGGGACGATGGGAAACGGAATAGCAGGCAACGGCAATATTGCAGTAAATACTTTTAACGGTGAAAGGGACAATCTTGTTATTTACGACTATGAAGGAAATCATTTATGGACTTCAGGTGATGAGTTAAATTTTATTGCAGGTGGCCAAACGCCAATTGTTGATAAAGATGGTAAAGTTATTATATGCGACAATAGAAAAATTATGATGATTGGGAAAAATGAAAACGAGGAATATGAAATTCTATGGAAATCAGAAATACCCTACTTTGAAGGACCAGGCCCATTAATCCCCCTTAGCCCAACTATAGTAAAAGGTAAAACAATAATTTTACCTACAAATGGTCCTGTCTATGCATTTAACGTAGAAAACGGCAGTCTACTCGCTGAGAAGTACCTTGGAAAAGGTGAGATAGATGGTAAAGGGTATTTCTCGACAATAAATTCAGCATGTGTAAATGATAATAAAGTATATATTTCAACTATGTCATCTAAAAAAACTAATCCACCCACTGGGCGATTATATGCGCTGAATGTAGATCCAGATTCTGATGAAATACTAACTGAAGCATGGCATTATCCTTTTAGAGGGATAAGTCAAGCAACTCCCTTATTTATTGATAATACCCTTTATTTTGATGGAATACCCGGATTATTTGGAGTATTAAGAAAACCGCGTATTTATGCGGTAACTGATAAGGGAAGCGATTGTGAATTAAAATGGAAAGTGAGATATCCAAAATTGTTTTCATTTCCAAAGGTTTCGAGAGGTATAACATTATTTTCTTTTTCAAAGGATCCAAGATGTGGTTTCTGGTATGAGGATTTACGCGGTAGGAGATTGGTTCGCTTTAGTGAAGAAAATGGAACTATCATTGAGGAAATTCTTATTAAAGATTTAGTTAAGGAAGATGAATCAAGGGATTACATGCCGATGTCAAATATGACTATTTGTTATAAAGAAGATCCTGTTATGCTGATTTCTGCTATCAGCATTAAGTACTGTAAATATGTTATGGCAGTTGATTTAAAAGAAGAAAATGAAGTAAATAAACGAAACTCTGTGCTATGGAAGGTTAGAATAGAATCTGATTTTGGGATGAATTATGCTGGTGGCCAATTTACAATTTTGAAGAAGGACGAAAATCATAGTAATAATCGAATAGTATTCGGGACCTATTGGGATGGTGTAATGGCAATTGGTACTAGGGACTAGGATTAAGGTAACACTAGTAATCATTAATTAACAAGTAAATCGTTATATGAATTTTAAAACAAAAGTATGATTTTTAAGATCAAATTATAGTATTTTCTTAGTAAATCTTCTTTATATGTAATAAAATTTATAAACATTTTTTTATTTTATAACTACCATGAAAAAAACAACGATTATCATATCACTAATTTTAATCTCGATCTTTTCAACAATATATATCTCATCTGAGAGTATTAAAAATAATCTCCCTGAACCAAAAATAGGGCCGATAAAAAACTGGGATGTTGATAAAAGGAACTGCACTGAAAAAATTACTATCCTTACTGCAAATATGGAACTCTTTAATCCGCCGAATAATCTAACAATTGATTTTATCAAGCGAAATTCTCGATTCGAAATTTCATATGGCACTATAGTAATTGGGAATGTATCTTTCATTCATCCACATAAACTAAAAACAATAAAAGCTGATGAGAGAATTAATTTAGAAAAAAACGAAAAAATCGATATTCCCCTTTATTTTGAAATTGATAATGTTCAACTACGAAATGCTATCTGTATGCATATCAACGTTAACGATGAAAATGGTACAATTTCATTTGAAATGAACATATCAATAGATATCGATATACCATTTATATCGGGCTTTCTTAATGAAGTTGAAAAAAAATTAAGTTTTACCATTCCAATTCAAACTGATCTCTTGGATGCAATTGATCAATTGATATATAGAACAGGATTTAATACAGTTCTTTCAAATAATGAGCAAAGAGGGATTTTTAAAAAAAATTTTAATATTAATATGTATAAAAATGCTCATTCAAATATTGTTTATGTTAATCTGACATCGTTAAGAATGAATATTCCCTGTATTGATATCAACCTTGGTGAACGATTAGAATGGAATACATTATGTCAACCCTATAGTATTCAAGCAAGTAAACATTTTATCATCACATGGAATTGGTTAAAAGAACTCTTGGTTAAACAGTTTATTTTTAAGGATAAAGAAAAATTTGAAATGTATGCCAATTTGTTTAAACTAGGAAATATTAATGTTGAAAAAATATCTGAGAGAAAACTTGGTTTATTATTAACTGGATGTAAACAAACAACATACAATATAATAATGAAATTCGACCTAACAGATTTTGATAAAATATTGCATTGTCATATTATACATGATGAAGAAACAACATTCACCATACCTGATTTAGGTATATCATTTACTTTTGATAAAAAAATCGCAGATATGCTTCCAGAGATATCACCGATAACTGATCCATTACGATGGGATGACGTACGTAACTTTCTTTCCCATCTGCAAAGTCTGGCTTTTGGAGGAATCCTGGGAATCATACTGCTTATTCTTTATGATTGCATCTGGAAAAAAATCTTCATGAAAAAACAATAGATTTTATTCTATTATCTGGAAAACAGTTCTGATTTTTTAAAAATTTATTGTAAGAGCCTGTCCGAGTATTCACATTTTTCAGAATGTTTTTCACTAATCTAGTATTTTACCCCCGAAAAATCCCCGATTTTTTGACAACAAATAGACATCCAAACAATCTTGCACTATTTCTCAGACAGACTCTTCATATTCCCAGAATTTTTTTCTAAGAAATGAGAGTAAATAAATTGTACCGGAGTTTTTTAGATAAGAGGAACAAGAAGCATAAGATTTCCGATTATTAATTAATTTTCAGTAAATGTCTTAATATTGGGAATAAACAAGGATGCTGCTCAAGGAGCCATTGTAAAAATGGATTGAAATCGATAGACTTGGTTTTAGAAATTTCCATAACAAATCCCTGCCAGTCGCATTTATTTCCATGAACATCGCGCGCTCTGCATCTACTACCGTAACTACCTGCATTTTCCCAACTATAACTTAATACCACCTCTTCACCCGAAGCATAGGGACCAAGCCATTCAATCAATTCTTCAGTTCCATTATACCAACCGATTGATAAATATATATCATCATCATTGGGGTCTTCTACAACAAATGTGAAATTAATTTTTTCTCCCACCTTCCCAGTTGCTGATCTATGCACTGCTGGTTTATTTGGAGGAAGCTGTTTGCTACCTGTATTAATGCATAATCTTACGGCTCCATTAACTCCTCCAACGACGAAATCATCCCAACCATCGTTGTTATAGTCTGCTGACGTGACTGCGCCAAAATTCAAATGATCAGGATAGCCTTCTGGGCCGTAAGGAAGTTGCCCGATCAGAAACTGTTTATATATTCCTTGCTCATTAATACAAAGATAAACTGAAATTTCTATACCTGCTATGAAATCCACGTCCTGATCATTATCATAATCAAGCGGTGTCATACTTACAGATAAGCCTTTAAGTGGCGATGCAATCTCTCCTGGACCAAGGTCGAAACAATATGAAAAATTAGATTCGATTAACTGGTTGTTCTTAAAATAAATAAAACCCGGAGCGCCCGGAGCGAACAGTATGGTTTCTGAGACTAAAAAGTCAATATCTCCATCTCCATCAAAGTCAGCACTTGTAAGACCCCAACTGTACAAACTGTAATTGTGAATTATTCCATCACTTATGAAACCGCCAGAACCGTCATTTAAAAATAACTCTACAACCCCTGTATTGTCTCCAGTAAGGAAATCAATGTCGCCATCCAAGTCATAATCAGATGACGTTATCTTATTATTAATCCTGTTTTCAACTTCGGGATCAGGAATCCCAGGAAACCACGCTATCATTGTTAAATTTCCAAAATTGTTGCTCCCATCATTGTAAAGCATGTTAATTGTACCGTTGGTACTTCGTTTATATCCATTCCAAGGAACCCATTCAGAATAAGTAAAAATAAAATCAATGTCTCCATCATTGTCATAATCCCCTGAATCTAAATCCTTGATGTAGCTATAATCAAAAATATAAACATCATCTCGTGTAAAATTTGAGTTTCCCTGATTATAAAATATGGAAATCGTTGAGTTGTTAAATGGATGGGTTGCGGAAGATACCGCAAAATCAAAATAACCGTCACTATTAAAATCTGCAGATGTTGCACCATAAGCAACTTGTCCCAAATCACTGATGTAAAATACGTTGAACAATAATTGATCATATAAACTTTTTATAACTGCGTTCTTGGGTTCTAATTTTCTTTCATTATCTGGTATCCTAAAACTTGAGTTTGAATGCATTAAAATACTTATTGAAATTAACACTGCTATCAAGATAAAAATAAACTTTTTTTTAAACAAATTCTTTTTATGCATTTTTTCCCTGCTTATTCGCCTTTTTGTCATAATAAATAAACCCTTTTATTGTGAAAGGTTTTTATCTTATCAATGCTATGTTTATCATATATTTAAAAAAAATAAAAAGAGAGAAAGAGTTGAATATAACCTCTTGGGAATTGCTCATAATATCCGGAAAATAAAGCTGCATGCAGGAAAAAAACTTGATGAATATCTAAAAAATCAAGCAAATATTGCATAAATCAAAGCAAAGAAATAAAAAAACTAAACTAACAAGGGAATATGACTATCAAGAACATGATTAAAAGACCTTCGAAAAGTTTGAAACGAGTGAAATGGACATAACATAAAAAAATAAATAGAATGATATCCAAATCAAAGACAAAAAAATGATGAATAAACGTTGAAAATGGAATTACTAGCCAGCCTCAATTATTGAATTTCTTGTCCCATATTCTAAATAATTTGCCCAATTAACCCCAGCATTTTCTTCACCAAGTATATTTGATAAAAGAGAGAAATAATTGTTGAAATATTTCTCAAAAGTAAACCTTAAAACACCTTCAATATTATTTATCAGCTCGTTGATCTTAGAATTTACATGAATTATATTGTTTATATCAAACTGTACTTGTGTTCTTTTACCTTCTATATAAAAAACAACCATCCTTTGATTATCATGATTATATTTCAATGTCCTTTGAATTATGTAGCTCAAACTATAACCATTTATCCATATATTCATTAAAAATGCAAAGTATTTTAGAGATTCTTTTCTTTTCAAAGATTTTTCACTATTTTCCCAATTATACAATGAATGAAAATTTTCAAGAATTTCTAGGCAATTATCAAAGTTTATATCCTTAGGCAAACATATCGTTTCTTTACTCTCTTTATTTGCCTGAAGATGCTCATAGACTTTTTTTGCTGCCTTACCATTATAGATTGATTTGATAAAACAACATCCTTTGGAACAGCTATTCCTCCCATTATTTCTTTTGCGTATTCAATAATTTTATCTTCATTATCTTGTATAAGTTTATTGAGAATCGGACTTGTATAATCTGATTTTAATTCTAAGGTATCAATACATATTATATTAGCAATATACTTCAAAATTTCTTTTTCTCTTTTTGGAGTTATTTCAACATCAGGATTTAAAAGAATCTTTTCAATTTTCCTAAGTTGTTTTTCAATTTTAATAGAAACACTTATTTTTAATTTTACCTCCGATTTAATCTCGATAATAGCTGTTTTTTTCCAAACCTTTGGATTATCTCTAACACAGTAAACATTTCCATATAATTCACAATTTAATCTACCTGCTCTTCCCCCTAAATTCCAAAAGTCCAGTTTGGACATATTTGATCGTCCTTTCTTATTGTTTAAAATGAACATATTCTTTGCAGGTAGGTTCACCCCTTCAAGCAATGTCGAGGTGCAAAATAGATATTTTATAATCCCTTTTTTGTACAATCGTTCTATGCAATTTCTTATCAATTGAGGCAATGTACCAAAATGAAAACCAACACCATATTGTAGGAAATCTACCAAATAATAATCCTTATGAATGAATTCTTTTGTTAGTTTAATGGCTTTCTTTAATTCTTCCGATTCCTCAGGGCATTGAGTAATATCCTCTTCTGAAAACGTCTCTGTTAATTTTCTTGCCATATCAATTGTCATATGACGAGAGCTACAGTAAATAATATTTGAATGGCCATGTCCCAATTGCCTAATCGCATCTAACGCGTTTGAAAATTTATCAAGTATTGCAGGTTTTAGTTCTAGACCAAAGAATATTGATTAACTACGCCTTTTAGTAAAATATGTCGTTTTAATTTAACTTTGAATTTTTGCATGAGATTACTCCTTATGTCTTAAATGACAACCATGTAATTGTGTATCCCCTAAATCAAAAAGGAAAAAAGAGCTTTATTCGAGTTAAAAATCTGAGAATTTGGAAATAAACAAGTTATCATTAAACAACTTTAGATGATAACATCATGGTAACATTATATCTGCATATAGGAGAGAAATGCCATATGCAGGAGGCCAGTTGTTGAATATCCCACCCACGAGAAGAGCATCAAGTGTAAAATGCCATGTTCCCGCCTCACCAACAATGCAATCTGGTGTATCGGGTAATCTGTATCTACTCTTATCCCAGAAAAAATAATTAAGGTTTCCCGACATACCTGAGGGACTGGTATATCGCAGTCGCTCGAAGCCCCAACTGGAAAAGGAGTAGTGGAGACACAAAAAGGTATGATTTACATTGATTGTTTTTTTCCCGTTAAGAACACCTACCAATTTAGTTCCTATTTTAACATTGGCGTTACCGAGAAAATCCTCCGGCAGCAGGACAGTGGTGCTGTTACCCTCAGTTGTAGATAAAAATTCTACATTTCCTGTTATATTGAAATAAACTTCGATTTTACTTTGTACACTTGGCCCGTCGTAGCAGATCAGATACCATGTGCCAGCAGGGTTGCCGAAATTTCTCCAATTGGCAGTGCGAGAATGGTTTTTATTAAGAGTATCAAGATGATTGTAGGTAAAATTAAAAGGACCGGATTGAAAGTGGAAAAACCTCTCGCTTTCGTTCAAAAATTCCAGAGTGTACGCATGCCATCTTGTCCAGGTTAGATTGGTGATGGCATATCCCCACCAGTCAACCCCGGGGTAATCTTCATTTCGGTATGTGTACTTTACTGTTAGTTCATCGATTTTGACCTGTGTTGATGTTTGAAATTTGAGTACGTACCAGTTGGCATTTTCCCCAGAAGT
>CAZXHI010000177.1:0-3915 GCA_964640555.1 uncultured Thermoplasmatales archaeon
GTCAATTCATCCTGTAGATTCAAAAAGTTCTGATTTGCCTTTAGATCAGGATAATTCTCTGAAACTGCAAATAAGGATTTCAATGCACCTGTAAGCATGTTATCTGCATCAATGTTTTCCTGTGGTGTTTTTGCACCCATAATGGCAGAACGTGCTTTGGTAACATTTTCAAGAACTTCCTTTTCATGCTTCATATATCCCTTGACCGTCTCCATAAGATTAGGTATCAAATCAGCTCTTCTCTTAAGCTGTACATCAATCTGAGACCATGAATTGTCTATTCGGTTTTCCGTTCTAATTATTTTGTTGTAGAATCCCCAATATATTAACGCAAAGATTGCTACAAATATTATCACAATTACGGCTATCCATAACAACATATCAACACCTCTGTTTTTAGATGGTTAATGCCATCTTTTATATAAAACTATTGAACAAGAATTTTTCTGCAATATGATCTCCATTATTTATTTGACTTAAATATTTCGAATGCCTCATCTGGAGTTGCTTTTTTGTGGACAATTGCATTTGCTGCTTTAATCATGCCAACAGGACTTGAACTCTGGAAGATATTTCTCCCCATGTCAACTCCGATTGCTCCTGCTTGAAGAGCGTCATATGCCATTTGCAGCGCATCTTTTTCTGGAATTTTTTTGCCGCCTGCTATGACTATAGGAACAGGACATGTTTCAACAATTCGTTCAAAATCTTTACAATAGTACGTCTTGACTATACTGGCACCAAGCTCTGCAGCCATCCTCGAAGCAAGTGAGAGATATTTCGCATCTTTTCCAAGACCTCTGCCAACCGCAGTTACCGCAAGAACAGGAATACCATATCGATTTGCCTCATCAATTATTTGAGTAAATCCAAGAAGCGTGTCTCTTTCAAAAGGCTGGCCGACAAGTATTGAGAAAGCAACAGCAGTAACATTGAGTCGAATAGCATCCTCCATCGATACAATGATACCTTCATGAAGTAGATTTTCTTTGTTAAGAATGCTAGTGCCCCCCGATACTCTCAAACATATTGGAATATCTATTTCTGGTGAGACATAATTTCTTAATCCCCCTCTTGTAGGCATAAGCACATCAGCATATGGAAGTAGCGGTTTTATCATCTCACCAAGTTTTTCAAGTCCTGTCGTAGGTCCCATAAAGTACCCATGATCAACAGCAAGCATAACGGTACGTCCATCTTTTGGTTTGATTATTTTAGATAACCGGTTTTTCATTCCCCAATCCATAAGTAAATCGCCTCCGATTTCTCAGTAAACAGCCAAATGTTATATAAATTATTTCCAAAAGCTTTAGCAAATCTTTTAATTTGATGTCGTGTTACCAATTTTTAAATCAAGGGGGATAAAGTATGTCAGTAGTTGATAATTTAGAACCGAAACTTTTATGGAAAGAATTTGAAAAAATCAGTAAAATACCTCGTTGTTCAAAACATGAGGGAAAAATTAGAGAATATCTTCTAGCTTTTGCAAAACAATATGGTTTGAAGTCAAAAACCGATAAAACGGGTAATGTAGTCATTTCAAAACCTGCAAGCTCTGGAATGGAAGGAAAGCCAACTGTTATTTTACAGAGTCATATGGACATGGTCTGTGAGAAAAATAGCGATGTTGACCATGATTTTACTAAAGATCCGATTAAGTTCAAACTCAACGGAGACAACCTCACAGCTGATGGTACAACACTTGGAGCGGACGACGGAATAGGCGTCGCAACAACTCTTGCAATACTGGAAGACAACACATTGAAACATGGACCCATAGAAGGTTTGTTCACTGTTGATGAGGAAACTGGACTTACTGGTGCATTCGCATTAGAATCGGATATGCTAACAGGAAAAATAATGCTTAACATCGATAGCGAAGATTTCGGTGTGATAACAGTTGGATGTGCTGGTGGTGGAGATTCAAAAATAGAACTGCCTTTAAAAACACAGTCCATCAGTAAAGACATGGAAAACATGCTCATTAAAATCTCAGGACTAAGAGGGGGACATTCTGGTGTTGATGCCCATGAACAGAGAGGAAATGCAATAAAACTGCTGGCACGTATGCTTTGGAAAACATCACAAAACTATGACTTTTGTTTAGCGGACATCAAAGGTGGAGATAAACACAATGCAATACCGCGTGAGGCATATGCCAAAGTTTCCATTGATAAGGCAGACAAAAACAAGTTCATATCTGACTTAAAATCTGAGGAGAAAGACATACTGGGGGAGATAAAGCCCATTGATCCGAATTTTAAAATGGATGTAGAAGACATTGAAAAACCAGATAAAGTTCTTGATAAGAATTCGCAGAATAATTTGCTGGATCTATTACATGGTCTTCCTCATGGCGTTGATAAAATGAGTTATGATATACCAGGTCTTGTTGAAACGTCTACTAATCTAGCAACAGTAGTTCTGGATGGAAACAATGCAATAATGGGTCTAAGTTCAAGAAGTTCAATAACATCGGCTTTACAGGATTTCCGCGATAGGATACATGCAATTGCAAATCTTTCAGGTGCAACAGTCTCTGAGGAAACACCATATCCTGGATGGAAGCCAAACCTGGATTCCAAACTACTTAAGCAATCTAAGAAGATCTTCAAAGATATGTATGGTGAAGAACCGACAGTAGAAGCAATACATGCCGGGCTTGAATGTGGAATAATAGGGGAAAAATTCCCAGGCATGGATATGATATCCATAGGACCAACAATCAAATATCCACATTCGCCAGAAGAACAAGTTCATGTTAGTACTGTCGGCAAATTCTACGATTTTACGCTGAAAATAATAGAGAGTGTATAAGCTATCGAACCGACCTCTTTTTTTCTTTCTTTTTAAAATTTTTTAACCCTACCATTTTTTTCCATTTAATTCCTGCTACATAGCAAACTACTAAAACAAAAAGGATATTTTACTCCTTAAAATGCGGATATGATCTAGTGGTTATGAGAGACTCCTTATCTCTTAGTTTTTCGACGAGAAAATCGACGAATATCTCAGCGAAAGGTACGTTATAGCATGGCACGATAACAATTATTTTTAGGCATGATTTCCAATAGTATTTTCCACGAGCTAACTAAACCCTTCTTTTTTCTTTTTTTAAAATACCAAAGATATCTACGTTCTAACAGAATTCGCAGAGAATCCGACAGGGATTCGTGATGAAATAATGGTTGATGTGGGGACGAAATCAGTAAAATAAAAAACTAATATCTTAGTCCTGATCCTGTTTTTTAAACAACTCAAATTGCGCATCCTGAAGTTTTTTAATATGTAAATCATGTTGTGGTATAGCAGTCAATAACCTTAGGATTTCTTCATTCTCTGGGGATGAAGGAATTGTGGAACTTGGATGTGCCTCTTTTTTTATGTAACTCAGATTTGGCATATTCTTTTTTTAAAAAATCACATGCAGACTTAAGTGTTTTTATTTTCTCATTTATGTCCAGTAAGTTCTCCAATATTACATTCCTCCAGGTAATGTAAATTAGTTAAAGGTTTTTTCATTTTTCTGCTTCCAAATTATATATTATTTTGTTAAAATATTGAAATTGCATAAACAAAAATAACAGTGGAAAATACTCTCTGAATCTTTCCATAATGTGAATGAATAAAATGTCTGTTGACTTCTTGTTTTTCGGCATACTAACTGGTAAAGGATCTGACCATTCACTTTCACCTTTATGAACATCTTTGATTTTTACTTTGATTTCATAGTTACCTCTCCTAGTCCAAGTGTGAGATACACTGTACCCATCTCCAGAATTATAAGGGCCTATCCATCCGCTATCAGCGCCATCACCCCAATCAAACATGTAGTAAATCTGATCCCCATCAGGATCAGTTCCTATGCAAGTATATGCATATTCTTCGCCTATTTTACCTTGTGAAGAACCAGCG
>CAZXHI010000178.1:0-5064 GCA_964640555.1 uncultured Thermoplasmatales archaeon
ATCAAGATACCGACCTGCTCCATATGTTTCCTTTCCGCTTGTTACATCTCGAAAAGGAATAAACAAACGTTCTTCTTCAGAATTACTCTTATACGCCTGAATAGTACTCATCTCATTTCCAACTTTGAATTGAAATTCACCCCACCGCAGAAACTCCCTTATATTTCCCTTAGTATCTTCAATTTGCATTGGTTTTTTATCACCATGCTCATGAAGTTTCAACTCAAATCTAAAATTTGAATCGGGAGGATAATACTGTAGCATTTCAAACTGTTGCCGGTATTCAATTGGTATTGGTGACTGCATATGTTTTTTAAAGAAAATATCTTTTTGTTCACGTTCAGATAATATTTTATTTTTCCATTCAGAAACATCCATTTTCTTTTACCCCCTTATGTATCATATACCATATATTCAAACATTAGCCTTGTTTCTCAAATATTCTTTCTAAAATTTGGGATATACCCTTCATCATTCAAACTTGTAATTTCCCTTTTTGTTTCATCTATCTCATTCATAGATCTACATCCTACCTCATCTGTTTTGTCTCCCTTTTAAGCTCCCCGCAATGATTCTGTTGATCTCTCTTTATCCCACATCAATGTTTTCTAAAATTTAAAACATAGCCTTGTTCAAGATAATTGTTATGCATCAATGTTTTATAGATCATCCTTTCAAAACCAAAACCTGCAGATTTTATCTCTTCCTTAACATCATCAAGTTCCATATTCATACACTCTTGATGATGTTTTGGGTAAATTGAAATAAGAGCATTTGTTTTCAAAACTTGATGCATTTCAGTTAGCAACTTCCTTCTGTTGTCTACCAAATGTATAACGTCATAAAGCAAAACTACATCAACGGATTCCTCTTGCAAAGGCACTTTTATCCTTTCTGATACATCTATTCTCTCAATATTCTTCAATCCTATCTTTTCAGATCTATGCATCAATTCATCCAAGGATTCCTTGTTTTTATCAACAGCATAAACCCTTCCACTTTCTCCAACCACCTTTGCTGCTGGAATGGTATAATTACCAGCCCCACAACCAAAATCTATAACAGAGTGATTCTGTTCAATACCAACATCTATCAAAAAAATCTCACCCATTCGATCCAGCCATTTTTTTATATAATCCATGTTCATACCCGCATTTTATCAAAACCATTTTATGTATTAATCAATCATTTTATAAAATTCCCATCTGAAAGGTTCATAATTATCATTCTTCAACTGACCAAAATTTTCTTTTCCGATTACGTTTTCGATTATCCCCATACTTTATTCTAGATCTTTTCAGTCCATTGAGAAAATAATCAGCTGGGTTACTAGGCTGACGCTTTTCAGTTTCTTTGATAAGTTTTTCTAAAAGCGTGATAGGGTAGCAGTACACAATTCTTTTGGCAAGTCCTATGCTAACGCCAAACTCACGTATTGTATCATGTACTCTTTTCCTTCTAGCGTGATAACTTTCTTTGTTTCCATCCTTCATAAAACTCATGTGACCCATTGGTAACAATTGAATTAGCATCCTATATCTCAATAACTCGGCCTGCTCCGCCATAAATGTATCTTTCTGGATATAAACTTTTTATAACAATCTTAGATATATCATAAACCTCACACCCGTTAAAAGCCAAGGTGCAAGTTGGACATGCAGTTACAATATATTCCGGCTCGTTTCTTAACTCAGCTATTCTTTTCTACGCTATTTTTTCTGCAATATTGGGATTTGTATCTCCTAATAAGCTACCCCTACCACAGTCTTTTTTATCCTTTTGGTACAATGTATCATAAGACATGATACAAATTAAGCAATTTGCAATATAAAAATACATCTTGCTAATGTTTCAGAATGCTTTCTCAAAATTTAATTTATAATTCTTGCACTGTTGTTCTATCTCATCGAATATAGCTGAATAGTAGTTGTCATTTTCAAACAAATTTTTTTGGAATGATGCAAAGATATTAGGATGTGAAGACAGGTTGCTTTTTAGGTTTTTCCAGACACCTCCTTTCAGATGAAGGGAATCGACAATAAGTTTAGTTGTTCCCGTCTCGCTGAATTGCTTCACGATATGCCGAATATTTTCAATTTTAGTGGTGGGATAGATTGGACCGAAGAAAATGAATGTTTTTATCCCGCAATCGTTTAATTTTTTAACAGTATCCAATCGGTTTGGTATGGAAGAAGCATGTGGTTCCAAGATTTTGCTCTCATCATCATTGAATGTTGTTATAGTTACCCCTACTTCAGCATCAGAGAACTGTGATATTATATCTATATCTCTTAACACTAAATGCGACTTAGTTTGAATGCTGATAGGGAAATCATATCTAAGAAGTTGTTCTAAACAATGCATTGTAAGCTTGTATTTTCCTTCAACAGATTGATATGGGTCTGTAACCGTTGAAATTGCAACAACACCAGATTTTTTCTTTTTTAATTCTTTTGAAAGAACAAGAGGAATGTTTACTTTAACATCAACAAAATTTCCCCAGTTTTCTCTACTGATTCTCAGCACATTTGGAACGTAACAATATGCGCAGTTATGCTCGCAGCCCCGGTACGGATTTAAAGAATAATCAAGTCCAGGAAGTCTTGAAGGCGATAACGCAGTTTTACAATCAATCTGTCTGATCTTCATAAAATCCCCTAAAAATCTTCAAGTCTTCTCTGGTACAACTGGTTTTTGATGATAGCACTGTTTTTAATCCATCTCTGAAGTGGGATATCCATTTTTTCAGATACATGAACAATTGCTTCATGTAGGGTATCAAATTTTCGATATGGTTCTTTCAATGCTCTTCTTACACTTTCACGGACATTCCATACACCTATCGGCATAATATATCCAGGATGAGACTCACGCATTATTATTGCTCCAGCCTGACGTCGTTCCTTGTTTAACAATTCGTTTACTGCAAGACGTGCAGCATAATAACAACCACCTATTTCTGCATAAGTCGTTCTGCCCTTGTAGAATTCATAACTGTTAAACATTGATATGGATGATCCATATGGGTTCCACGTTGTATTTGGGTACCATGCCTCAATAAGCTCATATTGCCATTCGCTTGGCATCATCAAAACAATCCATCTGTTGTCAAACTGGTTCAGATAATAAATTCTAAATTCGTTGATGTACGGGCGTGTCTTTGTTTTTTTCATTAACTCTTTGCCAAGCATTGAATCAACAGCAGTAATACTCCACCTGGTAGGAACAAACCTTCTATACTTATTAACTCCAAAAGCCCCAACGCTAAAAGCTCGTTGAATTTTAGATATTTTTACCCCATCTCTGTAAAGATCCAAAACAGCAAATCTAGCCTTCAAATCAGTATCATAAAATGCCTTCTCAATATGCTGCTCATATTTTGGATTAGTGATATCAAACTTCTTAAGTGGCGCAGAAGGGCCATGAGGCTGTGCAGAATCATAAAAAGCAATTCGCCCTCTAGGTTTTTTTTCAAAAACAGCCTCAGTAAAAACACTGTTTTTTGAAAGCGCGAGTTCTCTAGTGAAATTAACGATCTTATTTGGATTTTCAACATCAAACACATCAACATTGTACTTTCCACGAATAAGCATCGAACGGAAATCCACAATATCATCGATGCTTTTATCCAACCAAAGTTCAGGCGTATCAATAAGAGAAGTATCTCCCATAACTGGAGGAATCATAGGCCCAATTGACACCTTTGGGTACCCAAATCTACCAATAAAAACACTTGGTGGAGAAGAACCACCTAAACTAAGTTTATCAATCAAAGGCATTACCTTATCGCGTGAATGAAACTTTACAAGAACAGGGCATCGTGATCGGCCACACAAAAGCTTTGTACCACGACAAAGTCCACATAGGCTCGTAGATTCTTCTTTTGGAACTGATAAAAGTTTCTTTTGTTTCCTTGAATCAAGTTTAGTATTCTTCAACATTGTGTCATTAGCTATTTTGTTTTAAATATCTTACCCCAGGATAACTAAAAGTATACCTTCCTATAAGGTAAAAGAATTTGGTATGTTACTGAACAATTCAGTTTCCCGTTCAAAATACTTATTTATTAGATGTTGTATTTCAACATCTATTATGACAGCAAAAAAAAGTAGTGGTAGCAGACAAAGATCTAGGCCTGCGGAACCTAAAAAAACAAATCCAAATGTAAAGACAATTACTATTTTAGCAGTTATTGCAATAATAATTGTTGTAGCTATATCTGTTCTTTATATGGTAAATAATACAGATGGCGATACCCCTGAAGGAAACTCAATTGCAGTGATTGATACTTCGATGGGTACAATCAAAGTTGAATTATACGAGGATAAAGTACCAAATACATGTGAAAATTTCATCAAGCTTGCAAATGATGGATTTTATGATGGTCTTGTGTTTCATAGAGTAATAGATGATTTTATGATACAAGGAGGAGGATTTGACATTAGCGGCGAACAACAACAAAGCAAGTACGGTCCAATAGATCTTGAAATCAATCCAGAGGTCCATCATGTTGATGGTGCAATAGCAATGGCAAGAACTTCTGATCCTAATAGTGCTACAAGTCAGTTCTTTATCGATGATGGCGCTCAACCTCAACTAGAACCTGGAGGTGTTGATCCAAATGGTTATGCTGCATTTGGGGTAGTTATAGATGGTATTAATGTTGTCAGAGATATTGCATCAGTAAGTACCACAACGAAAAATGGCATGAGCAATTGGCCAATAGAAGATGTAATAATTAATAGCATAACAATAGAAAATCAATAAAAAAGGTAATGAGTGATAAAAATGACAAATAAAACAGCAGAATTTAATACCAACAAAGGCAATTTTAAAATCGAACTTTATGGAGACAAGGCACCTGTAACAACAGGAAATTTCATTAAACTAGTAGACAATGGATTCTATAATGGCCTCATTTTCCACAGAGTAATCCCAAATTTTATGGTACAATGTGGATGCCCGCATGGGACTGGCAGAGGGGGACCAGGATATACCATAAGAGATGAGTTTCATCCAGATCTAAAACATGATTCCAAGGGCATGCTTTCAATGGCAAATGCA
>CAZXHI010000179.1:0-4197 GCA_964640555.1 uncultured Thermoplasmatales archaeon
TTCCTCTCGTAGAAACCATAAAGTTGTTGATGAATTAGGCGGTAGAGCTTTCATTCCGTTTAAGGAGAATGCTACTGGAAAAGCAGGGGGTTCTTTGTTGTGGAAGAAAGCATTTCATTATTTTCAAATTCATAGAGATGAGTTTGATGAACATTACCATAAACGTAGTAATGCAGAATCTACTTTTGGAGCGATAAAAAAGAAATTTGGTGAAACATTAAAATCGAGAAAGAGACGAGCGCAGGTAAACGAAATGCTCTGTAAACTCATTGCATACAACATTACAGTGTTGATTCATTCGATGTTTGAACTTGGTATCACTCCCGATTTTCATAGTTTAAATATAAATAGTTGTTTCTTCTGCCCGTAAAGTCTTGTTTTTGCCCGTAAAGTACGGAAAATAAGCGACTTTACAGGCAAAGCCCCCTTTTTCGAAAACTTTAAATACCAATAAGTATATAAACGTATTAACACGTATATGAACGTATAAAGATGTGTTAATATGAAAATAAAAAATAGTGGAGAAAAAAAATGACAGAATTGGGAAATATACCCATCAAATCATTTAAAATTCTGCAGTTTCCTGTTCTAATCTTGATTATAGTATGGATATTGAAAATTATTTTTGAAAATATACTGGGAGTTGGAAGTTATAGAAACGTCTTCAATTTGGGAATACTTACTCTAACTATCATAGTAATTATTGCACTTCTATACATATCTAAGAAAAGAACTGTAAAAATTACAAAATTTGAAAAGGAAAAATTTGAGATAAGATGTTCGCCAATTATCCTCTGGATTACTGCAATTCTTTTAACATTAGTTGGATGTCTTGGGATTTTAGGGGGATTTTCATTATATTATAAATATGGAGTTATTGGATTCATACCAGGCATCCTATTTTTTGGTTTGGGACTTATTATGTGGTTTGAAAGTTTTACTACCAGAATGGCGTTTACAGAAGATGGGGTAATTGTTAATTACCATAGGATCTTCGCATTTCCTGGACTATTTTACACTTTTGATAACTTAACAAAGATCAAGGTGAGAGGGAATCTCATAAATTTAAAACATAGACAAATGTTTTTAGCATTCAAGCGCTTTTTCATATTTGATTCCCCCGCTTTTATCAAAGAAATAGAAAGATATGCTCCATCTAAATTAGATAAAAAAAAAATAAAGGAGGTAAAAAATGAGTAATGGAAAAAAAATAGGAATGGTTCTCTTTGTAGGAGGAATAATCATACTTATTGCATATGGATTATTCCTAGGTTTCCAAAACATCGAGAGCATAGATTATATAATTGCAATAGGGGCAGGAGCCATAATTATTGGAATATTAACCCTGTTGATATCAATTATAATTGAACAACGCAAAGACACGGAAAAGATGAAAGGAGAAATAAGTAAGGAGGATTTGGAACCATGATCATAACAAATACAGATTTTGTTACTGGAAAAGAAATAAAGGAAATTATAGGGCTTGTCAAAGGAAATACCATACAGGCAAAAAGCATTGGAAAAGACATTAAGGCAGGATTTAGACATATGGTCGGAGGGGAAATAAAGGAATATACAGAAATGCTTGCTGAATCAAGGGAAATAGCGCTTAAAAGAATGAAGGACAAAGCCGAAAAACAAGGTGCAGACGCTGTAATAAATGTTAGATTCATGACCTCATCAATAATGGGTGGAGCTGCAGAAATACTTGCATATGGAACCGCTGTAAAACTTAAATAAATCGGTGAAAAATGGGACTTGCAAATACAATCTTGATTATATGTGGCGCTATCGTATCCTTATTCGGAATCGCCACTTTTCTAAATCCAAATTTCGCAAGATGGATCAATGCTCCAGGCGGACCAAGACTAAAAGCAACAATATCTCTTATCGCAGGAATAATAATTATCATAATTGGTTTAACTATCGAAATACAGCAAGCATGAAAATCAACAAAATTAACGGAGAAGTATTTATGAAAAAGTGTTTAATTTCAACCATTTTTATAATCCTTATTATTGGATCAGTATTATCTGGATGTATAGAAGAAGAAAACAATGAAGACCAACAGCAAGAATTAAACCTTGAATTCGAAGCGATTAGAATTGTTGAAAATCTAAGTCAAAATCACTATCAAGAAGTATATCAGAAATTTAATGAAGATATGAAAAACGCCATTTCTCTCAATGAATTACAAACAGCATGGGAGAGTATAATCTATCAATACGGGGATTATAAAGAAATCAAATCAACCAGAAAAACTGAGGAGTATGGTTATCAAATAGCTTATGTTACCTGTGATTTTGAAACCCTTGGCTATCTTGATGTGAGAATAGTATTTGATGAAAACGACACGGTTGCTGGATTACAACTTGTTCCAACTCAGAATTTTGATGATTATGAACCACCAGAATATGCAAATTATTCTATGTTTACCGAAACCAATGTGACCATTGGAGAAAGCCCGTGGGAACTTCCAGGAACTCTAACTATGCCAAAAGGTGATGGTGATTTCCCCGCTATTGTTCTTGTACATGGATCAGGACCAAATGATCGTGATGAAACAATTGGCCCAAATAAGCCTTTTAAAGACTTAGCATCGGGACTTTCAAGTCAGGGAATAGCAGTGCTTAGATATGAAAAACGAACGAAAGAATATCCGCAGGAAATTGCAAAAATAGAGAATCTTACTATTCAAGAAGAGGTAGTTGATGATGCCGTCGCTGCAGTTGATCTACTAATGAACACTTCAAAAATTGACACTGATAGAATCTATATTATCGGACATAGCCTCGGCGGAATGATGGCACCAGAAATAGCAAATCAGGATAAAAGAATAGCTGGTATTATCCTACTTGCAGCACCTGCCAGACATTTAGAAGATTTAATCCTTGATCAATACAACTACTTATTTGGTTTAGATGGTGAAATCGATGAAAACGAATCAGAACAAATTACTGCATTGGAAGAACAGATAGAGAAAATAAAAACACTCAACATCAGCGAAGGTGAACTTATTATCAACGCACCTCTTGCATACTGGGAATATCTTGCAGATTATGATCCAGTTTCAACAGCTGAAAATCTCACAATACCAATGCTTATAATGCAAGGAGAAAGAGACTATCAGGTTACCATTGAATATGATTTTGTAAAATGGGAAAACACTTTTTACAACAATGAAAAAATTACCCTTAAATCATATGAATCTCTAAATCATCTTTTCATATTTGGAACTGGACAACCTACAAACACGGAATACAATAATCCTGGAAACGTAGATGAACAGGTGATAAACGATATTGCAACGTGGATAAAAAACTTATAAATGAGATGATAATAAATGAAAAAAGTGACAATAACATTAAACGATGAAACCTGGAAATGGTGGAAAGATAATCCATGGATTAATCTTTCACAACTTGCAGAACGAGAACTAAATAGAATTCGCATGCTAGAAGAACGAGTACTTGGAACCTGCCCAGAGTGCGGAAATCCCAAGCTACGATTTAATGGTAAAATATATCGTTGCTATAAATGTGGATATGAATACAAATAGAGGTGAAATATTATGAAATTCTGTCCAAGATGTGGATCGGAAAATATCGGATGGATTCTTCCCCAAGATCGGTCGAAATGGGAATGCAAAGATTGTGGATATGTAGGAGCATTCATAATTGAAGATGGGGAAATTGCAGACGAAATTCGAGAAGAATACATTAAAAATAAAGGAAAGATGTAGGATTGATAACTATGATGGTGACAACAATTGAGAATATGCCAGGAAGAGAAATAAAAGAAATACTGGGTGTGGTGTTTGGTAGCTGCGTTCAAACTAAACACATTGGTAAGGACATACGTGCAGGTCTTAGAACAGTTGTTGGTGGAGAGGCAACAGCATATACAGAACTCATGGAGGAATCGCGACGAACGGCAATGGAACGAATGATTGAAGACGCAAAAAAACTAGGAGCGGATGCAGTTATCGGAATGAGATATGCAACGGCTCAAACAATGCATGGAGCGGCAGAACTCATTGCATTTGGAACTGCAGTAAAAACTTGCTAAAAAGAGGGAAAATATGGCAACAGTAGAAGTAAAAAATCTTGTAAAAAATTACGGGACAACTAAAGCTGTTAAGGGAATATCATTTACCATAGATAAAGGAGAGATATTCGGACTAATAGGTCCTAATGG
>CAZXHI010000180.1:0-1897 GCA_964640555.1 uncultured Thermoplasmatales archaeon
AGGCGACGAAGAGAGCCCTTTCAATGGCCAGAGTTGGCGACCTTGTAGTAATCCAGCCTAACGATGTACATAAGGTTATCTCAGATGTATTGGAATTTAAAGAAATAATACTGTCCCAAAGTGAAGAGAAAAATAAATAATACCTTTAAATAAATGAATTAACAAACATCTTGAAAATGGGTCTGAAAAAAAACGTATCATGCATGGGAGTTAGGATCAATAAACACTTCAAACCTTGCTTTTCCCTTGTTTTTTTTATATCTTATTTATCTTATTTACGTTTAGGACAAATCCTACTAATAATATAATCTATTTCCTATCACATAGCAACTATTGATTCTTTTTTCTGTCTTTGTATTGTTAATACTCTTTATTTGATTTTACTATTATCTCAAAGAGTATAGACTTTGAGATTGAAAAAGGAGGGATGGGATAAGGGATGAAGGGAGATCTCTTTAAGGTGAGGAAAGGTTTAAAGGATTCTTATTGTAAAAAAAATTTAACCCCGTCATCCCATAGCATTATGTAACCATATCACATAACTATATTTAAAGTTATGTATCTTTATTTTATATTATGCTATGTTATACATTTTTATAACAAAAAACGTAAATTTACTTAATAACTTTGAATATTTGAAAAAATAATAAGGTTGATATATGCAATTGTAAATACTGTGGAGTGATTTTTATGGCAAAAAGAACAACAATCAGTCTTTCGGATGGAGAACTTAAAAAACTTAGAGAATTATCTAAAACGGAACATCGACCTATTAGCCGTCAGATCGTTTATATGATGCATTATTATTTAGAACAACAAAGTAAAAAATAATTTTGGTAATGCTCTGCTTTTTTTTAAAAAATCAGATCTTTATATTTCATTAGAGAAGATATGAATTGTGTGTAAGTGTATTTAAAGTTATGTACAAAGGTTTTTATATTGTATACTAGTTAATTAAAATTAAATAACTTTGCATAATAATATAATTAATGACACATTGATTTTATTTGGGGGAAATACCTATTACTAAAAGAACGACAATAAGTCTTTCAAGGGCAGATCTTAAACAACTTAAAGAATTAGCCAATGAAGAACGTAGACCTGTTAGCCGACAAATAATCTACATGATGGAATTTTATCAGAAACATAGATGAAGGAAGAGAAAACAGAGATAAGAGTTTCGGATTTTCGTTTTTAGAACTTTTGAGATTTTTAATTTTATTTTCTTTTAAAGCCCAGATCATAAACGTCTGAGGAGGTGAAAAACAAATGAAAGGTACTATAATATGGTTCGCCCCATTCAAAAACTTTGGATTTATTTCAGGCCAAGATGGAAATAATCTTTTTATTCACTCAAATGCATTGGCCAAAGGAACAATCCTCAATGTAGATGATCTAGTTGAATACACAATTGAAGAGTCAGAACAAGGACCAAAAGCAATAAACGTAAAGAAAACAAAAAATAACTAATGATATGGTTAAAAACCAATCATAGGATAGATAAAAAGCAATCTGGTCAAACAACTTAAAAGGAGAAGAAAAACTATGGCAGAAAAAACAGTGAAAATAGAAACGATAAAAGAAAAAAGAGATGAAAATACAATATTTGTTGGAAACAAACCACCGATGAACTATGTGCTTGCAGTAGTAACGCAGTTTAACAGCATTGGATCAAATGGGGTCAGTATAAAAGCAAGAGGACGTGCAATAAGCCGGGCAGTTGACACAGCGGAAATAGTAAAAAACAGATTCATGAAAAATGTAACTGTAAAAGATATAATTACTAATACAGAGATTATTACAAACGAAGAAGGTAGAAGTTCTAATGTATCTTCAATTGAAATAAACCTAATAAATAATAAGAAAGCCATGTAGGTAAAAACTATAAACCTACAAT
>CAZXHI010000181.1:0-6891 GCA_964640555.1 uncultured Thermoplasmatales archaeon
TCATTTTCTTTTATTCTATCGTAAGTTTCCCAACCTGTCATCTCGGGCATCATAACGTCCAATAAGATAAGATCCGGAATCTGATTATTTTCCAAAAGTTCAAGGCACTTCATGCCGTTTTCTACAGGTATAATTTGATAATCTTCATCTAGTGCTTCTATCCCAGCTTTAACAGTATATCTTACACCTGGATCATCATCTACAATAATAATTGTTCTTACCAACTTTCACACCTATCTCTATATCTCATACGTTCTTATTTATCTTTTCGTTGGCTGATTTTAAGGTAAAATAGAAAGTTGTACCTTTTCCCTTTCCTGGACTTTCCGCCCAAATCCGTCCCCCATGTTTTTCAACAATGCGTTTGCAGATAGATAAACCAAGGCCACTGGAATCCATTTCACACCTTGATGCGTCAACCTTATAAAACTCATCAAAAACTTTGCTAAGTTGTTCTTCTGTCATACCAATACCCGTGTCTTTTATAGATATTGTGACAAAATCCTTCCCTTTTTTTGCGTCAATTGTGAGATCACCTCCTACTTCTGGTGTATATTTGACGGCATTGGTGATAAGATTATTAAACAACTCTACAGATCTTAACTTATCTGCCTCAACAGAGATATTCTTATCAATCATACTTTTAGCATTTATATTATTTTCATTTAAAAATAATTTTTGGGATGTAAGAACATTTTCAACCTCTTGCATAAGATTTAAATTTTCCATGTCAAACTTGGTATCAGGCGATCTAAGTCTAGCAAGTTGCAAGGTTTTAATAATTAGATCTCTCATATATTCAACGTTGTGAATAAGTATATTTAAATGCTCCTTAATTTTCGGGTCTTTCTCCTTTTCCATTATCACGGGAAGCAGACCCACTAGTGGTTGTAAAGGGTTCTTGAGATCATGACCAAGCTGACCAATAAATTCATCCTTCCGGTCGAGTAGATCTTCTAAAATCCTATTGTATTCCTCGATTTTATTTCTTGATTTTTTCAAGTCATTTGTCATATGATTGAATGCATTGGAAAGTTCTCCTAATTCATCCTGTGATTTAATTTTTATTTTTGTATCCAGATTCCCCTCACCAATAATTTTGGCAGCATCTCTAAAAACAATAACTGGTTTAACGATGATTTTTCTTAGTATATATAAAAAACTAAAAATTAAAATAAAAAGACTAATCACAGAAATCATAACAAGATTCCTTGCTCTAATATCAAATGCTGCATAACTTGCATTCATGGAGAGAAGCATTTCGTATGTGCCATATATTTGTCCAGACAAATTGATGGGAGTAATAACAGTTATAGTATGGGAGTTCCCACTATGAATTGGAATGTTAACTACGGCATCATTTTCATAAGAAAAATTGTTATATTGGCCTGAAGAGATGTTTATAGAATCCATATCTGTGGAAACAAAAACTTTCAATTCTTTTTCGTCCGGTAGATTAATGCTTACTTTTAAAATTTCAGGATTCAGGTTGCTAAAGTTTAAAATATAGTTCTGTAATTTTTGCTTATCTGTCAATTCATCGTGATCCCCTATGGCAGTATCAAGGGCCTGAGAGAGAATTACAGCTTTATCTGAATAAACATTTTCTAGGGAAATAGCTTGTTCTTCTATGTTGATGTAAGTTAGAGAAAAAATAACGATGGCTGATACTAAAACAACCATTACTGTTAATTTTAATGAAAGACTAAAGTTTAGTTTCATGTTCTCATTTGTCTTTTTAGATATTATTGTTTAATTTTTTCCTGGTTGATTTCATATCGTTAATTTTTAAATAGTACAAATTTCTAATACAAAGTTTCCTAAAGACACTCATCCTCAATTTACTGGTTTTGCCTGTTACATCCTCAGCAGTTAACTCAACTTAATATTGTAAGGACGTATTAATTTTTTCTACCTTTTGCTAAAGATATCAGATAAATGATGTTTATAAATATCTAATGCCTAGTATGTCATATATGTATGAAAAAAATGAAACATATGGTGCAATTTTAATTAAGATTTCAAAATAGATGTATTTTCATAAGTATTTCCTAACGTATCTTTGTTTTTGTTAGTCTTGTTATATACAATCTAGCCCATGAGAATGCTATTACTGAGCCGATAATATTTGCTGCAACTACTCCCCACCAGACTCCAATTAATCCTAAATTTAGGTTGAAAGCAAATAAAACGGCAAATAGAGGACCCAGGATAGCTGTTCGTAAAATTGTTACAATCAATGCATTTATTCCTTTTCCCATTCCTTGGAATACTGCAGAAGAAAGCATGCCAAATGATATCGCTGGATAAAAAATGGTAATTGTTCTGAGAAAAATTATCAGACCAGGTGCTATATGCACTGCGCTTTCAGACTGTGTAAATACTGCAGCTATTTGAGGTGCGAAAATAAACGTTAAAATGGCAATAACGACTTCTATTATAAGACCAATCTTTATTGCATATATATGAGAACTTTTTAACTTATCAAATGAGTTTGCACCAAAAGCAGCTCCGCTCACTGAGATTAAGGCAGTAGCAACACCCATCGTAGGTAAAACAGCCATACTTGCCACCCGCCATCCTGTAGAATAGATCGCTACGCCATCAGTACTGCTCACCATTACTATTATGATGTTCATAATGAGCATAGTAATCGACATGGAAAGTTGTGAAACTGAAGCAGGAAGTCCAACTCTAAAAATGTCCTTGATAATTGATTTATCGAACTTGAAATCACTGAATTTGAATGATACGTAGGTATCTCTTTTGAAAAGCAGCCAGTTTAGCATGATGACTGATGTAATTGCCAGTGATATTACTGTAGCCCAAGCAGCGCCTGCAATACCCATGTCAAGAACATAGATGAGGACTGGATCTAGTATAATGTTCAAACCGGCGCCAAGCATCATAGCATACATGGCTCGCTTAGCATCGCCCTCACCCCGCAGTATGGCATTGGATACACTAGTAAAAAATATAAATATGCTACCAGCAAAAATTATCTGTCCATAATCCACAGTCAAACCTACTGTTTTACCAGCACCTATAAGAACAAATATATTTTCAGCAAAAACAAAAAGCGGTATGGTGAAGGCAACTGCAAGTAGCAATGTAATGATAAGTGAATGAACTGCTACATTGTCTGCTCCTTCTTTGTCTTTGGCCCCGATTCTACGAGATATGGCAGATCCAGCCCCCATGCCAAGTCCTGTGGACAGTGCCATGGCTATAAAGAAAATTGGAAAAACAAACCCTACTGCAGCAAGTGCATCAGCACCGAGTCCCGATACCCAAATTGCATCGACAAGGTTATAGATCGTTTGTACTGACATTGCAAGTATCATCGGTAACGCAAGTTTGATGATGGCTTTTTTAGGATCTCCAAGTAATGCTTTTACTCCTTCTGTTTCTTTTATTTCGGAAGTTCCATTAGATATGTTTTTTTGAGATGCTGTTACATTCATTGTCCGATCCTCTTGAATTTAGTTTACATGTGATGGTGCATTCTGAACTGTCTTTTAAAATAATTTTTCCTCTCATCTTATGGTATGTTGATTGGTATAACTCCTCTTCATTTAAAAAGGATAAAGACTGGATGATCACTTTTTATTCATTTCCATTCTGATTAGTGCATTTTTACTAGTGATTTGAACACGTTGCTTCCTTCAAGATATATTTCTGTTATTCTTGTAGCGGTGGTTTTGTCAAGTCCTTGGTTTATAAGCTCTTTTTGAAATATATCTCCTCCTCTTTTCGCCTCCATTTTGAAACGCAGGAATGCCCATCCAGATTTCAACAATAGGGTAGGGAGAAACGGGAGGATTGCACCAAACAATTCAATGGAATTGCTCTTTCTTGTCTCTTCTACTTTTTTGTTCATGATTTTGTCTCAGGCGTTGTTTTTAGTCATGTCTGCCCGATCCGAATTTACCCATCATTTTCCCGATGTTCAACGTCGATAAATATTGACTTGTAAGTTCAAATGCTTGATCGTTTGTCATGCCTGCACCTTTTAGTTCTTTGTAGAATATTGCTGCCGCCTCAGCATACTGTTTAGCACTTTTTGGACTATAGAGCAGTCCACTAATTTCTTTTAGAAGTCCAGGTATTTTTTCAGACACAACATCTAATATTTCCTTAATTTTTTCTGGGTCTGGCATTCTATCATGCCCATGCCAATTTTCTTCATGTTTGTTCATTTTCATATTCCTCCAATTTATCATTTTCAAATCATAGTAAGTTGGTCATTTCATATATTGAAACCGAGCATTTGTGACCACTTTTTGATCACTTCCTCAGTAAGGCTGTATACATATAGTGATCCCTTTTGATGCTTTTGGATGATGTTTTTTTCAGTTAATTCCTGTATTTTTTCCCGAATAATTCTTCTAGAGGCAGTCCCTCGTTTACTTCTGATAAGTTCTGTGATCTGGGAGATGTTCTGCTCGCTTCTATTCATTAGTACGCGTACGATTTCCTTTGAGATTGGATCTTTGATTTCTGGAAGTATAAGATCTGGGGTGAGGCCACCATGATCAAGTAAAAGCCCAGTTAGTCTCATATAATTACTGGTTGTTTTTCTTACATCTTGGAGAGGTTTAATCAATACAGAAAGCATTTTTTCTAGTTCGCTTATACGTTTGTTTAACTCTTTGACTTCGTCAGCCAGATCTTTTTTCACATGGTGGGAATAAGGTACGAGTTAAAAAGAATTTTTGATTATTAGTGATACAGGTTGTCGTTGATGCGAATAGCAGGGGAAGGGTGTTTTAATTTTTCACTGGGGAGTTAGTAGCTTAGTGAAAGATGCAGTGGAAAACATTCGTTCCAACAGTGGAAATCGCTTGATGAGTTTTTCCAGAAAATAAATAAATGACGCAGATTGTTTATTTTTAGGCATGTTAATAGGCAAAGGGTCCGACCACTCGCTTTCTGCATTATAACTGTCCTTTGTTTTTACCTTTAATTCATAGCTGCCTTTTTTACCCCAAGTGTGGTTTACCTCTGTTGTTACTCCAGATTCATATGGTCCAAACTAGTCACTGTAGCTTCCATCTCCAAGGTCCCATTTATAGTGCAATTGATTTTGTTTACTAGTAAATTCAATATGATTAATTTCCAGGATGGACAAAAATCTGATCTAGTTTGGCTGTAGAGACATATGGGGTATAACCCATCTCTCTTGAAATCCTGTAGCAATGATCAACTTGAAATCGCAGAGTGGCATAATCTAGTGTTAAAACTATCTTGCCCTTGTCTAATAACTGACTCATAACTTTCTCTTTATTGATTCTCAAAAATGGATTCTGCGGTATTCCATTTATATGAAAATCAAAAAAAATGAATGTAAAAAGCTCGATAATATATTTCTTCAACGCCGATACCATTGATATAATCAGCGATTTCCGGTGCTATTTCTAGCCCATTTTGGGGAATAATATAAAATTCTGATGAGCGATGAACAGAAGAAATATTTTTGATAAAATCTATCATGTGCTCTTTAGTACAAGCTGGATACCGCTCCTCAAAATGATATGTGTCCACTGTGTCAAGATATAACCCATCGAATCCCTTTTCTTTTATCTGTGGAATATACTCATTAATAATCAAATCCTGCCATTCTTTGCTTGAATAGTCAACGTACCAACATTCAGGCCAATCTGGATTTTCCTCTAACAGATAATCGGCATTTGGATCCCAATAATAGCGGTACTCCTCAGCCTCACCAATGCTAATATATGCAATAACAATTTTATCACTGTTTTTCATGTTAAAAATGTCATTAGGGGTAAATCCATCTGGATCAATGTCTACTAGATCAAATTCGGTATTTACTATGTCTTCCGCTTCAGCACCAGAATAAACACATAACCAATTACTTACCTCAAAAAGATCGGCCACATGGTTGATATTTCCTACCGGGGCATTTTTTTCATTACATGAATCATCTGTTAAAGATATAATTTTTCTACTTTGTATTCCACTTTCAAAAATTAGACCAGTTATGAGCAAAAGAGTTACAACACAATAGATAATAAAATTATTTTTCATCTTATTTGCGGATCTTCTATTTAATGAGGCTTGTGACATTTAGTAACGTTAGCAAAGATCCCATCTTAGTTATTTGCAGTATTTCATCATTCCAGTTTGTTCCAGATGGATGCTATATTCATTCCAATGCCAATAAAGTAGGTTCCCTCGTATTCTTCTCCAATGGCATCACCTATATCCATTTTAAGAAAAATTCCCGTGAATCCAATTATCGATCCACTGGTTTCTGGAAAGTGTGGAAACTCATATTTGTCCATGTCGAATTCGTAAATGTATTTAAAACCAAGGGTACCTAGTGTAAATATGCAACCGCTTCCAATAAATTTACTATAAATTGAAAATAGTGCTGTAATATTGCTATTGAAAAAAGGAAACTTATACACGGGTAAGTCAAGGTTATCAAAGGTTCTTTCACCCTTCAAACCAAAAAACACTCCATTGAATATGTTAAATACATCAAAAAATGGTTCCCTGGTAGGCATCAAACGATTTTTATCTAAGAATTTTTGTTGTGTTTTGAATTTATTTGCTAGATTATCGGCTGTTTCGTAAGATATAATGCCAATATCCTTTAGAACATTCAACTTTTCCTTAATTTGCTTTGTGAAAGATTCTTGTGAAATCTCTTCTTCCATCAGAGCAATAATTTTTCTTGCGTCTCCTTCAGAAACATGGTATTCAGTTAGATATCTGGAGCCACTATCCAAAACATTGATTGTTATTGTTTTCTCCTTTTCTTCTTGTTTTTGAACACTTGAACTTACTACAGGTACAAAGCTTGCTAATACAAATATAGATACGATTCCCAGCATCAAAATTTTTCCTGAATTATTATTTTTC
>CAZXHI010000182.1:0-10145 GCA_964640555.1 uncultured Thermoplasmatales archaeon
ACAAAAAGCATTAATCATTGAAAAACATTCACCGCTTGATTTACAATGAATGATATCTGGATTGAGAAATACCGGCCAAAGACACTTGATGATGTAGCAGGTCAAAGTGAAATAATCGAACGGTTAAAGGCATATGCAAAAATCAAGAACGTACCACACCTTATGTTTGCAGGGCCAGCAGGTACTGGTAAAACTACTTCAGCCCTAGCTCTTGCAAAGGAGGTATTTGGAGATACATGGAAGCAGAATTTTAACGAATTAAACGCCAGTGATGAAAGGGGAATAGGAATCATCAGAGGAAAAATCAAGAATTTTGCAAGAACTGCACCTATGGGAAAAACAAGTTTTAAAATAATATTTCTGGATGAGGCAGACTCGCTTACATCTGATGCACAGGCAGCTCTGCGCAGAACAATAGAAAAATACACGCATATCTGTAGGTTTATCCTATCTGTAAATTACTCGTCAAAGATTATAGAACCGATACAATCCAGGTGTACTGTTTTCAGATTCAGACCAATTAAAGCAGAGGATATAAAAAAATACATGAGAAAGATTGCTTCCAATGAAAAACTTGAGATAACACCAGATGGACTCGAAACAATTATTTTCATATCTCGAGGGGACCTTAGAAAAGCAATAAACATTCTACAGGTGGGTGCATCTGTAAATAAGAAAATAACAGCCGAACTCCTCTATGAAACAGCCGCCACTGCAAAACCAGAGGATGTAAAAAAGTTGATCAACTCTGCATTATCTGGTAACTTTATGGCTGCACGAAATCAGCTATATGACCTTCTGATAAAGTACGGATTGAGTGGAGAGGACATTATAAAGCAAATTCATCAAACAATATTTGATCTTGCTATACCAGACAAAAATAAGGTACGACTTATAGAAAAGGCAGGGGAAACAGAGTTTAGACTGACTGAAGGTAGTAACGAGCATATACAACTAGAAGCACTACTTGCACAGTTTGCCCTTGAAGGTGGCAAACTAAAGTAACTTCTTTGTGAAATCGTCGACTATTTTTTCCAGCTCCTTAGCGGTTTTTTCTCCCACGCCGTATCTTACACGCACAATAGGTTTACTGGCTTTTAAAACCCGATTTAGGTCAATAGGCGTTCCACTGACAACAATGTCACAGTCGGTATTGTTTATGGTTTCCTCTAATTCTTTCGTCTGTTTATCGCCATATCCCATAGCCGGAAGAACACTTGTCAAATGATTATATTTGTTGAATGTTTCAGTAATGGATCCAACCGCAAAGCTTCTTGGGTCAATGATTTCGCCTGCGTTGTTATCGTTTGCCGCAACAGTACCTGCACCGTATCTCATACCACCATGTGTTACTGTTGGTCCATCTTCAATAACCAGTACTCTCTTACCTGTAATCCTATCACCGTCATCAACAGTCACTGATGAAATACCATCAATAATTTGAGCAGATGGATTAATCTTTTTTACATTTTTACGAACTGTTTCTATGTCCACTTTGTCCGCCGTATTTACTTTGTTAATAATTACAATATCAGCAGCCCTCACATTCATCTCACCAGGATAGTATGCTATTTCATGACCTGCACGGTGCGGGTCAGCAATTGTTATAAGCAAATCAGGTTCGTAAAAAGAAAAATCATTGTTGCCGCCGTCCCAGATAATTACATCTGCTTCTTTTTCAGCTTCTCTAAGGATTTTTTCATAATCAACGCCAGCAAAAATTACTCCACCCATGTCTATGTACGGCTCGTATTCCTCTCGCTCCTCAATTGTACAATTATATTTATCAAGATCTTCATAGCTTGCAAACCGCTGACATATCTGTGTTGTCAAATCTTTATCATAGGGCATAGGGTGTCTGATAGAAGCAACCTTGAGGCCTTTCTTACCCAAGATTTCAAATATTTCCCGAGATACCTGTGATTTTCCACATCCTGTTCTAACTGCACAGACTGCTATAACTGGTTTTGTTGACTTGACCATGGTGCTTTTTGGCCCAAGTAAAATAAAATCAGCACCCGCTGCATTTACCATTGCAGATTTTTCCATAACATAAGGGTATGGTAGATCACTGTATGCAAAAACAACCTCATCAATATCGTTTTCTTTTATCAGTTTAATTAGATCGTCTTCTGGATAGATTGGTATGCCATTTGGATAAAGTTTACCGGATAGTTCTGGTGGGTACTTTCTACCTGCAATATCAGGTATTTGTGTCGCTGTAAATGCTACAACTTCATAGTTTTTGTTTTCTCTATAGTAAACATTAAAATTGTGAAAATCTCTGCCTGCTGCACCCATTATAATTACTTTCTTTTTATCGGCCATAAACTAAGCCTCCAATCTCTGACGGGTAATATATGCCTATTTAAAGAGTTTTCTAGATGAAAAATAGAAAGGATGAGTGATTTTTATCATCCTTTAAAGCTGTTCAAATTTCTTTGCTATTTCTTCTGCAACCTCTAGCGAAGTGTTATCTCCACCAAGATCGTAGGTTCTTACCTTACCGTCTTTGATCACATCAGCTATTGCCTGTTCTAATTTTTTAGCATCTTTTTTCTCACCAAGCCAATCTAGCATAAGCTTCACTGACATTAGCATAGCAGTTGGATTTACCTTATACATTCCCGCGTATTTCGGTGCTGATCCATGAGTCGGTTCAAAGACTGCAAAGTCATCTCCAATGTTTCCACTAGCTGCAAACCCGAGACCACCAACAAGTTGAGCAGAAAGATCTGAAATAATATCGCCAAACATATTTGATGAGACTAAAACCTCATATATCTGAGGGTTTTTAACAAGCCACATGCACATTGCATCAACGTTAGTCTCCCAAAGTTCAATACCAGAGTAATTTTTGGCAATCTTACGTGCCTCTTGCACCATCATTCCACTGGTTTCTCTGATAACATTTGGTTTCTCAACAAGCGTTACACTTTTACGGTTATGCTCCTTTGCATATTCAAATGCCTGACGGACAATGTTTTGACATGCCTTCCGAGTAAAGATACGGGTTGAAATTGCCATATCATCTAGTGGAACATTTTCAAATTTCTTCATCTTCTTATGAGACATAAGTGCATTAAAAATTTCATCTGGAACCGGTTGAAATTCAACGCCCGCATAAAGTCCCTCAGTGTTCTCTCTGAAAACAACTAGGTCAATGTCATCACGATAATTCAATGGATTTCCTGCAAATGCCCTGCAAGGGCGCAAGTTTGTATGTAGGTTAAATGTTTGTCTCAGTCGTACTATAGGACTAGAATAAACAAATCCCTTGCTTTTAAGTTCAGGTGCAAGTTCCTTTTGTGCTTCATCATTAGGTTTTGATGTAATGGCACCAAAAAGACCGCAATCTGTTTCTTTCAAGAGTGCTATAGTCCTAGCTGGTAGTGGATCGCCTTCTGTTTTCCAGAATTCCCATCCTATGTCCCCAGGAATGTACTCTGCGTCAAGATTTATGGCATCAAGAACGATTTTTGCAGCATCCATTACATCGTTTCCGACACCATCACCAGGTAACCAAGCTATATGATATTTTGTCATGATTTGCTTTAATCAAAAAGATTGTTTTAAAGCTTTTGAATAGCTAATTATTTTTACTAAAAAATCTATCGAAAGTTTTACTAGAAGCCCTATTGATAATTTGTATCAAAATTACCATAATTGCGATCGTAAAAACAATTCTTGCAAACAAGATCCCAACAAGAGATGCACCGATTGCCACCATCAAAATAGTATCTTCAATTAGACTATGTGAAAGTCCCATCATTGATAGAGATAGAAAAGCATCTTTTTTACTAAGAGCTTTCTCTTTCACCTCTCTAATTATTAATCCTCCACCATATGAAATACCGAGAGTAAGTCCGATTATTGCAAGTGGTGCTGCATTTTTGCTCATACCTAAGAATTTAAGACCTGGCTCTAATGCAATGTTAAGCTTCTCAATCACACCAATATTTTTCAAAACTCTTATAAGAACAAGAAGGCTGAATATAATCAAAAAAATCATTGCATAGTTTCTAAGTTCACCAATTCCCCATTGTGTAAGAGTTGGATTTGTAATACCTGGTTGCCATAGAATCTTGCTTTCTTCTTGAAAGATGTTAAAATATAAAAAAATGAAACTCAAGATTCCTCCAATTATAACTGCGTTTATAAAACGGAATAGAATTGTAAACCTTGCGCGTACTCCTGCTTTTTGGGCGATACGAACTTCAATTGGAAAAGTATGTGAGATAAGCATCATTGTTGCAAGAACTGTTACTTGTGCAACAGAATAAGAATTTGCATTTGAAAGATTGAAAAAAACAATTAGTCCACCGTAAATGTTTGTAATCATCGCGGTGCCCCATACTAAACCAAAATCTCCTGGAAGGCCTACGACATTCATTACTGGTGAAAGATAACCTGCAAGAATTTCAACAATACCACATATAATTAATATTTTAACAATAATACTTACAGGAATCATTATTTTAAAAAGTGTAAAACTAGTTTTACAAGCATCAGTAAAAACTTTTTTGCTTTCAGAACTAAAGCTCATAAATCTATTTTCTAAGTTCACCAAGGGTTGTCACACGTTCAGCAAATGCATTATGTTTGTGAATAGACTCCTCACTCTCGCTTCTAACCACAACCAATACATCGTCGTGTAGTTCCTTATATTCCTTCAAAATAGCATTTAAGATATCTCTGACCACATCCTCAACAAATTTTGGATTTTTATGGGCATCAAAAACCAGTTGCCCCTCTTCCCCACGTTTTAATATTCCATATGTTGGAATACTAAATGATCGTTCTGCAATATCTATTAAATCATTTGCATCAACAAATCTATCCTCACCAGGAACCTCTATCATAAGGGTGGTGATATTCCTTTGATTATGAGTTGGGGGAACATCTTTCTCACCATAGCCATCAAGTTTTCTTATGACTTCCATGGCACAGGGACAAGCAGTCATGCCAATAACTTTTACGCCGATGAGTTTTTTTATTTCTCCATCGTTGTTTGCTCTAGCTTCGGCAAGTAACTTATATGGCTCTAATCCTTTTTTACCAGAAGGATATGTTCTTTCTAGAAAATAATCTGCCTCTGCCTTTACTTCAGAAAAGGTCGCATATTCGTGTTTTTTTAGAAGAAGTTTTGCTATCGTGGCACAGAACGATTCAAGGTCAGAAACAGGTTTTTGAAGATTCATATCGATAATATCTGAAACCAACTCAAGGTTTCTAGACATGTGACTTCCCTTCTGAGAAGCAGGAAGATCAACAAAAAGATCCATTTTAACTACAAGAGGGCTAGCTGTATTTTTATCTGGTCTTTTTATGTGAACAAGTTTTTTTACACCGGTTACCCCCACGCGAGTTATCTTAAAATTAGAGGAAGAGGGTCCGGATTGGACATCAGGCAGGTCTATGGATTTCATATACAATTACCTCGACCTCAAAATAAACAGTATTAAATTAAATTTCGCTTTCAACCCAGTTTTGCAAAAAGTAAAATAAACCCCTCTCATTTATCTTTTATATTAGTTTCTCCCCTTCAAATATACAATTTTATAATCTAATTTATACTAACTAGTTGTTCAATCAGAAATAATTCCAAAGCTTTTTGAAAATGGATTTTTTTTAAGCCATTCTTCATAACCTTCTGGAATATTATTAAAAATTGATTTAATATCCTCGCCACGTGATAGTCTGCTCTTAGCATCAACTGTAAATTCTATGAACTCAGGATTGTCTTCATTAGATACAATATTCAATTTTTTTACAATATATGCCATACACTTAGTACACATAATTCTTCTTATTTTTTGATTTTTTGTAGTTTGCTTACTACAAAAGATGCAAACATTTACTCCCATTTTTCCACCTCTCTTTCAAATCTTCAATTTCATAATCGTCTTTTCAAAAGATATCCATTTACTATTCCATCATTCTATGGATCCCATTCCCAGTATATTTCAATTTGATCTATTAGTTCTTCATCTACGTAGAGTCTCCCAGTCCAGTTACCTTCCAAATAATAACTAAAAGGTTCTAATTCTTGGTATCCACTTGCCTTAAACTTTATCATAGGTTGTTTAGTAGGCTGAAACAGATAGATAGAATCATTGAAAGTTACATTTCCAGTGTATAACTCTGGTTGAGATGTATTCTCATCTAAAACATATACTTCATACTCAAATTCACAGAATATATCATGTATACCTATCCCCATAACAAAGTAGTTAAATTCAATAGCGATAGACCAAAAAGAATCATTATTCCACGTATAAATAACTGAATCGACCTCAGCCTTTAGAATAAATCCCCAGTAATTGTTATTATTAATTTGTGGATTATTTGCAGATACGACTGGAATAAGAATTGGCAGTACAAAGATTAGAATAATACCAACTACCAAAGATTTCTTTAACAAGTTATCCCCCATATATGTAATACAATAGCACACCTTAAATTTTACGGTAAGGATATATTTTGTAACGACTACACAACCCTAAAAATCTATCTTAATAACTCTCTGTTGCCTCAAAAGTGTGGTTTATTCTACACGACAATTCCAACTATTAGAATATGAGTTGGATTAAAGGAAACTTTAAAAATGGTTGGGTAATTTAGGGAAACTCGCTCAACATCCATGGATTACAAATACCGTCAATAAGTATAAAATAACTATTACCGATTTTGGTATGATAGACCCCTATATTCATGGAAGTAAAAAAATGCCGCTGTGGCTTAGAGGTATAGCGATTCCTTGGTAAGGAATAGGTCGTGGGTTCAATTCCCATCAGCGGCTTGAAAATAATTTCCATGCTTTATTTTTGACAACTTTATACGAATCGAAAGGCAGTATTTGTCAGATGGGGAAAAAACATTATTTTCCAAAGTCTAAAATATCTTAGCGCAATTATCACTAGATAAACTAAGGTGAGAACAAAGAGCATATATGATCGACCTTATCAAAGGTAAATATGAAGGAGAGAATGTATTGCATGATATTACTCAGACAAACCCGTAAGTAAAATTATAATAATCTAGATTGTATTTCACTTTTCAATTTCTGTATTCTGAAATTGCTTCTATACATGGTGGGGTAGATGACAAACGTAATAGAGATAAATAATCTGACAAAAAAATTTGGAGATTTAAAAGCTGTCGATAATGTTTCATTTTCTATTAAGAAGGGAGAATTGTTTGGGCTGCTTGGACCTAATGGCTCTGGGAAAACAACTATGATAAAGATGTTGACTGGCCAGATCAAACCAACAGAGGGCACTGCTAAAATCCTTGAAATGGATGTTTTACAAAACCCTATTAAAGTCAGAGAACTGGTTGGTATAATACCAGAGCAGGAGACCCCACCTAGTTTTCTAACCGCAGAGGAATATCTAGAATTTGTAGCAGATATAAGAAAACTGGAAAACATAAAAGAGAAATGTGATGAATGGTTCAAACTACTTGATTTTGAAGACCAAAGAAATGCATTATGTAAAGATCTTTCCAGAGGTACACGTCAGAAACTCATGGTTGCACAAGCATTTCTACACGAACCACATCTCGCTTACATTGATGAGCCACTAATCAATCTAGACCCAATCATTCAGAGAACACTCAAAGATTTCCTATTGAAATATATAAAAAAGGGAAATACTGTATTTTTTTCTACACATGTTCTTGAAATTGCTGAGGAAATATGTACACAAATCGGAATACTAGATAAGGGTAAACTTCTACATCAAGGAGCAATACAAGAATTAAGGAAGAGAAATGAACACCTTGAAGAATTCTTCATAAAACTTGTGAAAGAAGGATAAACATGACACTGGAAATCCTTAAAGCAATGATAAAGGAAGAATGGAGATTGCATACAAGTCTATTTGGCAGCCGAATGTTTGCACTCTTCCCATTGTTAATAGGCATAAGTGCTTTTACCATCTCACTTTTTTTACCATATATGACAAAAGTAATGACAATAGGACAGATGTTGCAGTCAGCTCATTACCTGTTCATCTTCTTTGGAGTAAGCATCGGAGCCTTTGGTCTTTTTGGAAGAGAAGTAATGAACAGACGTTTCGGTCAAGCAAGCCTGATAGCTTATTCATCTAGAAGCCTTCCGATCTCAGAACGAATCATTTTCTTGAACTTCTTCATAAAAGATATTCTTTTCTACATACTGTTGTGGATTCTACCAATAACCCTTGGATTTATACTTGCCACGCCATTTATCTCAATAGGCACAATATCTATGCTTTTCGCCTGTGCAACATTAATGCTCTCATTTCTTATCGGATTATCATTAGTATTCTTTCTTTCAACACTATATGTGCATTCAAGCAAATTGCTTATAGGCTTACTACTAGTAACTATGATATCTATGACAATACTCACCAGACATCTAACCATTGATACGAATACATTGTTACTCCCATATTCAATGTTCTATCAGCCATCACTCAAAAAAATACTACTGTCATTACTCCTGATCGTAGTTCCATCATCTCTATCACTTATTTTTCTCAAAGTTGATTATCCTGAGAAGAAAAAACAATATAAGAACTCATTAACAGGTCTCTCAAATAAACTAAGATTTAGTGCATATGCACACTATGTAGCTAAAGACTTTCTTGATCTAAAAAGGAGCGAAGGGGGACTCGGAAAAATAATCTTTTCTTTCCTTTTTCCCGTAGGCCTCACATGGATCTTTTTACATGTATTCCTAGAACTAATACCAAGTATCAAAGCCATCATGATCTTTGCTATATTCCTTGGGATTGTCTCATCATCAATTTACAACATGCTTACGGCGTTTGACACATTCAACCCATACATGTTTCTCCCAGTTAAAGTTTCCACGGTGATCAAAAGTAAACTCATGAGTTACGCACTAATCAATATACTATCACTAGTCATCCTCACGTTTGCAACAATAAGTATGAACCAACTAACCTATTTCATACCTGCATTATGTTCATTCACAACCATATCCTTATATTCTTTGTCAATGACAATATACTTTGCTGGGCTTCATCCTACCACTCTAATGTATAATTCCAAGATCTTTTCCCAATATGTAGCCACTGTAGCCCCACTGTTGTTTGTGTTTACTATTTTGTCAATATTAAATCCTCTTACCATGCTGGCAAGTCCAGTTTTACTTATTCTAGCCATATGTGTCCTCAGAAAAAGTTATAGAAAATGGGATAAATGGAAACCACTGAGTATCTAGTCAATAGACGTTTTTATCATTTTTTACCCTTCGCAGTTTTGCGTGTACCAACATAACCAAAGCTAAATAATCCTAGTAGAATAACTTGAATAACAAAAGTTGGCACCATTTTATCTAAATCAATATAACCATTTGCAATTGCGAAAATCTCTGTAAGGACAATTCCAATTATGACAAGAATTGTAAGAAATGCAACGAATCTTCTCTCTAGCGGTTCCCTATAAGCCCATATTAAAAGTAATGTCCAACCAAGCATTAAAGAAGCTCCAAATCCCATTGCAAATAGATATTCTCCATTAAACTTATCAAATCCCCACATAAGTTCAGCAATAGGGGGAAATAACATAGGAATTAGAGATAATGCATCAAGTATTATCCCAGCAAGGTATGCAATTTTTAACCATTTTATTTGATCTTTCATAACTTAATCTCCTTCAAATATACAATCTCTGATACTGTAATTTCATATAACCTGTATCACCCTAATTTTCTGTGCTATGCCACGCCCAACAGCAAATGTCTTTCTCCCAATCTCAAATGTAATCAGTCCATAAGAAGAAATAACTCTGACAATGTTATCTTCAGTTATTCCTTTTGAAAAAAGCTTTTTTCTAAGTTCATATTCCCCATCAATTGCTACAATTCTTGCTGATTCATCAGGTTTCAATTGATCCAACCTCGTCATTTTTCCATTCCCTTTCAATAACGTTCATCGTAGGAAATCTATATAGTGCGTAAGACTACTTGATTCCAGATACATATCCGTGAGTGCTGCAGCCGTAGTTGCATCAAGTCCTTGACTAATAAGTTCCTTTTGGAAGAACTTTCCCCCTTTTTTCGCTTCTCGTTTGAATTTAAGAAACACCCCACCAAATCTAAATATGAGGGAGGGGAGGGATGGAATAATCATCCC
>CAZXHI010000183.1:0-2311 GCA_964640555.1 uncultured Thermoplasmatales archaeon
GATTTTATCTGGTGTAGCTGTTATTATGATTAGTATTGTTATGGTTGCAATTATTTTCCAAAGTTTTCTTTTTGGTTTTTTGTTGATCGTAGCAATAGGACTGATTGTTTTTAGCGATATTCTTATTGGATACCAGATTACCCGTAATCATCTGCGTTGGCTTATGGATCCGTTAAGCCCAAATGAGGAGCTTTGTATCCTGTTCGATCATAGTGGCAACGTGGATTTTGTGCGTACCAAGAAAGGTCCGTACAGCGTTAGGAAGTTTTCTCGTTTCGGTAAACCTGCTACACTAATTAATACTGGCAGTTATCAGATTAGGACACATAATGGCAATAAGGGTTTTGTCGGGCATGAGGATTATAATATAAGTGTTAATCTTCTTGAGTGTGAAGCATTGGATAAGTCAGAGGGGGATGATGTTATTGAGATTTATGAGAATCTTAAGCCTAAGAAAAAAATAAGGTTCGGTAAGAAACCAAAGGAGGTGGTTGTGGATTAATTTTGAGGAAGAAAAGAAACATGATCGTGTTGAAAGCGATGTCGATGTATTGTTGAATGACCGCCCTAACGAACTTAAAAGAGTCCAGGAGAACAGGGCTTTTGTTGAACAGTTTAAAAAAGAACCTATAGCTGACGATAAGAAAATAGTTAAGGCTTTTGGTAAGGATGTTAATCTTAACGCTGTTTTGAAGTTGAATGTTGCTAATTGGAATGAGTTTACTATGGATAATCTATGTGATATGTTTTGTTCATGGAAGATAGCACAGCTTTCAAAGTATCTCAAGAAAAAAACGGGTCTTGATTTTAATTGGACTTGGCTTTTTATTCTCATCATTCTTGGTTTTGGTGGTCTTATATTTGTGATAATGTTTATCCTGCCAAAATTGCAGGGAGTGGTGACTTAGATAAGAAGGTGAATAAGATATGTTGGATAGGAAAACAGATGATTTTGACGCTAGTGTTGAACTATTAGAAGATAAACAAAGGCAGGCCAAATGTTATTTTTTTGCATTTTATATTGTTGGTGCTTGTATGACGATAGGGAGCAACCTTATCCCATATTTACATTTTGAGATAGCAGTTATGGGAACTGGTTTAACCCTTCTCTTTGTAGCTACATGGATATTTATGGGTTATTTTCAGTATGGTTTTTATCTCTTTTTAATACATAAAGGTGTAGTTGAAGCAGTAAAGGAAAAAGGAAATAAGGATAAGAAGGTGAATAAGATATGAAGGAATATGTAAACAAACAATTGGAAGAGCATATAGGAAAAATGATAGATGATTTGGCACATGGGAATCTGGAACAGATCGAAAGAACCTTTGATGTTGTGCAGAAGTTTATATTGCAGGATGAAACGGTTTTTATTAACGGTGTCAAAAAAGAGGAAGAGACACGGGAAAAGGAAATGGTATCCATCCGTGATAAGTTTGTTAAGGCTGTTGAAAAAGTATCGGATCATGATACAACTGATGAAAAGTTTGCTTCTGTTATCCAGGCGTTTAAAGAATTGCAGGAATCGGAGCAGGTAGCAATGAGCAAATATTTCAATGATATTGTGGAGTCTGTTGTCAGTTATAAAAGAAAATATCTGGACAATGATGGCAAACCGGTAAAGGAACCAACGGATGAGATAGATAAGTTGTTGAATAAGAAAGAATGAGCTATCAGAACAAGTTTGATAAAAGGGACTATTACGCTTTTCAGGCGTTATGGCAAGACCTGGCACATAGGTATATCCAGACTACTGATCCAGACACTCGCTATGAGATAGTGAATACTTTTAGGGACAGTCTTATAGATATTCAACCGGAGGGGGTTAGGGCTTTACGGTCTATTTATGATAAATGGGAAAAAGAGGAATGGTTGGTTTTTTGTGGAAAAAGACTTGAGGAATGGAAAGTATCTTCTCCTTTTGAGGCAAGCGATGAAAAAGCTATTAGAAATGAAGAAAGACAAATCCAGTTAGAATGCAATTATATGAGATATAAAAAGATATTGCAGATAATTCAGGATAGCGGTATTGGTCTGGGTACTATGAAGAGTGTAAAAAGTTTATCGAGAAAAGGATATGATGGATGAAGAAGATGATATTGATTTTTCTGAGGAGCTTGAGGATGGTATCGTTCCGGCTATTCAAAACTGGTATACTGCTAATGAGTTAAGAATTATTATTGTAGAGGGATACCAAGGTGTGGGTAAAAGTTTGTATGCTTTGTTAATCGCATCGGAGATTTATAAGACATGGAACTGGGATATACTCAGGAAATATTTTGCTTATGACCCTGAAGAACTTTTAAGGAAGAT
>CAZXHI010000184.1:0-7642 GCA_964640555.1 uncultured Thermoplasmatales archaeon
TGAGTAGTAACAAAATCCTTAATTGTTTCCCATGCTGCTACACCACTTACTCCAGCTATTAACAATAATATACCTGCCACAATGGCAATAGCCACAGATTTACTATTATTTGACGTCATTAATCTTTCCTCCACCTAATATGCTATCATATAATATATTATGAGTTTAAAAAGAGTTTCTAATCCATAATGTTTTATTTTTTCCAATAAATCTTGGTTCAAATCCCTTCCCCTGCATATTTAAGGCTTCAACAGTAGAAACGCCTTATTTTTTACTGGTAAATTGCAGTTCCCTTCCCAACGGGAATATTATATTAATATATTTTCTAATGAGATTTAAACCTGGAATTGGAGTCTCGTCCACTGCATATTTATGGTCTCAACAGGAGAAAAACCATGAATTTTTTCGGTTCACATTGTTGCGGTTAAATAAAGTGATTTAAACCCTAAAACTTTGTAAATCGGCTGTTAGACCCCCAAATCAGCGTTCAAAAAAGGTTCCATTTTTTAACAATGTTTTACCCAAAAGCATCTAGTGTAGTTGAGTGGGAGCGATTTTTCCAAGAATAAATACAAAGCTTTAAAAGTATAAAATCACAATTCCGGATATTTTAAAAAACCAGTTTATTCATGTAGTAAAATGATTAAACGATTCATTATTATATTCAGTTAGAGGTATATTATGGCGATGCTTAGTCCAAGCTCAAAACGGTTCATAAAAACATTCCTAACAAATAAACTAATGCACAAGGGATTTCCTTATTTTGGTTCACTGGAAGTTACACGTAGGTGCAATTCGAAGTGCTCTTTTTGTCCGATCGGAAATGAAAAAAAAGAGATCAAGGATGGTGAGGTGGGTACTGAAGCGATGAAAAAAATATTATCGCAATTCAGTGATATGAACATAATCGCTGTTTCATTCCTAGGTGGCGAGCCGTTCCTTCGTAAAGATGTGTGTGAGCTTGCGGAATATGGTCATAACAATAACCTAATCACTCAAGTTAGTACAAACGGTATCAATCTTGGCTCTATGGTTGATAAGGGCACTGCGTCCTTTGATGTGATAGTGATCTCATTAGATGTGGTGGACCGAGAACTTTATCACGAGATCCGTGGTGTTGATAAGTATGAGACTGTTGTTGATAATATCAAGGCTGCCCAAGAGTTATCTAAGGAAAATAAATGCAATATATTGATTAATACTGTAGTATGTTCAAAAAACCTTGACCAAATCCCAGATGTGATTAAGCTATCCAAAAAACTTGGTGTACGAGGTATCATGATTGATTTTGCAACCTTCCATGATCACTGGTTAGAGATTGTAAACGATGGCTCGCGATATAATCCTGAAGAGATGGATTGGCGAAATGATCTTAAGAGCACAAAAAGATTAATCAAACAGATTATCCAGATGAAGAAGGATTACCCAATTCTAACTTCGAAGGCATATCTGGAAACATTCCTCACCGAGAAATTTGATTTCAAATGTTACCCAAATCTTTTCTGTTGCGTTGGGAAGAAGGGCGAAGTTGCTTTTCCGTGCTGGGACTCTAGTGTCACTAAATCCTATGATATAGTTAACAAATATAACCTTAAGGAGCTATGGTTCTCAGATGAGGTGAAGGAACTCCGTGAGAGGGTAAAAGATTGTAAAAATTGTTATATGCACTGTATCGTAGAACCCAGTAAAGTGCTTGGTGCCACTACTCGCAACCTTAAAGATCTTATGGAATGGGTTGTTACATTTCGCAATAGTGGGTTCAATGTTTGATCATTAGAGCCCGTACTATCTTTGGTAGTGTAATTGTCTGATAGATGTGAGAATGATTGGATTTATACATCTTTAAACCTTTCAAAGATAAGATTATAAGATAGGAGACATTAAAATGAATTTAATTTGGGGAGCAATTCTTGTCAGCGTCACCTTAAAATGTTGGATTGGGCAGATTATTATTGCACTTTCGCCAAAAGTGGCTGTAAAGATTAGGATTGCCGAGCCTGAATCTGATGTGGACCCAACGTTTTTTGTAGACATGCGTGGTGCAGCGGTTTGGGATGCATTAATACTCTGGATCCTACCTTTTTCAGGCATACTGTTCATACTAAACAATAATTTATGGACTTATTTTGGATTAGTCGGTGGTGGTATGTATTTATACTTTGTAGGACGTACAATTACATCTCACCTAATTATGCAACGTCATGGAATTCATATTGGTAGGTCAAAAAAACTGAAAGTGAAATATATTATTCTAACACTTTGGGGTGTTATTGCCCTATTCACGATTATTATGGCAGTAGCGACGTTGACTTTATAGGACATTTTTAACCATAGAAAGGAAAAAATTCTTTACAGGAGAAACTGTAATTTTTTACCATTAAATTGGTGTTCAAATCTCGTTTGTATAATGTATAGTTTGGTATATCTGACTACAACCCGATACATTGTACCTGGAAATATTTTTATGATATTGCGATGTCTCGACGTTCAAAATAAATCATTGCAGCTACCAAACAAACAAATGTGAAAACAATAAAAACGAAAATTCCTCCAACATCAATTTCACCAAATTTTAACACAGTATACGTGTCAAAATAGTGTAAAAATGAAAAAGAACCCATAAACTCATAATCTGGAGCCATTAGACTTAAAGAATTTAGGACAAACATTCCTACAAGAATTGATATCATAATAATACTAGATTTCATTTTTTCATCAATGATTACTGATAATAATAAACCCAAGCTTATAACTGCAAGAAAATAAGGAATCGACACAATATGAACCATGATTAAATTACCATAATCTAAACTTTCATTTAATGCAGCGGTAATTCCAATAACAGCTAACATTGTCCCAAAATTTGCAACAAGAAACATTGGAATAAGACCTGCAAATTTTTCAATAACAATTTGTTTTCGAGAAACAGGATTTGACATTAATAAATCAATAGTTTTTCCTTCAATTTCTTTTGATATACTAGATGCAGCAATAAAACCAAGCATTATTGCCATAATAAGGAGCCAAAAAATTGAATATAACTCAAGAGTTAAAAATCCAACATAAGTATGCATTTGATCAGCATGTGGGAAGAAATTAAAACTTTCATAAAAATCTGAATCCATCATTTCAGCGATAGACCCCTCAAATGCGGGAAACATGCCAGCATAACCAACTGCTATTACCATGAATAGTAAAGTAATAATAATCGTTGTTTTCCAGTGATTCTTCATTGTTTGAATGGCTATTTTAAATCTAAATACATCATTCATGTTTGTCCCTCGTAGTAATGAATAAATATATCTTCCAAACTAAACTCATTTATCTCTAGATCAATAATAGTATATTTTGATAGCATCTTAATCCAATGATCAACATCATCATTTGTAACGAATTCAATCCATCCATCCTTAATTTTCATATTCTCTGGACCTATAAACGTCTCAGGTTTTTCTTTAATCTTAACCTTGATCATCTTCCCCATCTTTCCTTTCAGTGTTTCAACATCTTCAAGAGCGACCAAATTTCCATTACGTATTATTCCTATTCGATCACAGATCTTATCAACTTCACTTAAAACATGAGATGAAAAAAACAATGTCTTCCCTTTTTTCTTTTGATCATGTAAAAAATCATAAAACTTCTGCTGCAGCAAAGGATCAAGACCAGATGTTGGTTCATCCATAATAACGATTTCAGGATCATCCATAAACGCCTGAATAATCCCAATTTTCTGTTTCATACCTTTCGAATAACCCTTAATTTTCCTATCTAGTGGAACATTAAATACTTTCAAAAGCTCACCAAGTAACGACATTTCTGTATTACGTAACGAAGCAAAATAATCAAGGAATCGTCTTCCAGTTAAATGACCATAAAGATTCAAATCACCTGGTATGTAACCAACCTCTCGTTTAATGTCCACTATATTATCATTTATGTTCTTTCCTAGAATAAAGGCTTCACCATTTGTTGGATTCAAATAACCAAGTAAGGTCCGAATTGTTGTGGTTTTTCCTGCACCGTTTGGCCCTAAAAAGCCAAAAATCTCACCCTTTTTTACAGAAAAGGTTAGATTTTCAATTCCTTTTATTTTCCCATAAAACTTCGTAAGGTTTCTCGTTTCAATGGCATTAGAAGTCGTTTTTTGTAAAGGTTCTTCTCCTGGAAAAGAGAAAAATCCATTTGTATTGCATTTTGGACAGGTTATGTATACTTTTTCTCTAGGGTTACCTTCTATTGTAATTTTACTTTTACAATTAGGGCACATTATATTTTTTTGAACCATTCCATCCAAACCTCTTGCAAATAGATTAGATAATTGTATTTAACTATATCTAATATGTATCTTTGATATTAAACTATTACGAGAATATTCCAACACTATAAACATTATTACTTGCTGATTATGATGTTGATGGATTGATTTAAAATAATTATTTTGCTTTAAGAAAATGGTTAACATGACTAAATTTGAGGTAAATACTGTTATCAATAAACCAATTGAAATTGTAGTCGACGCTTTAATGAATCCTGATAATTTTATTCATTGGACAACAGATTTAGAAAAATTTGAAGTTATAGAAATAAAACCAGGGGAAGTTGATTCTATCGCTCATTTGCATTATTCTCAAAAACGCCACGTTCCATTATAACAAATGATATTTTTTTGACTTGACGTATATCATATTTTGTATGAATAAAAATTTAAACTTCATAATTATGGAGCAGTAAAAAATATTTCAAACAAATAAACCATTGCCGGAATGGACACAAGCGATGAAATAAAACTGCCCACTATAAACTGGTTCACAACAGGCCGATCTCCACCGGAACGCTCTGTAACAAGTGGTACTGCAGTAACTGGTGGTACAGCACTTTGTAATAGTATAATTAGAGCAATGTAATATGAAGGTTGTATTATAATTAGAATACTAAGAAATAACATGGGAAAAAGAAAATTTTTGATTATTACAAATTTTGCTATTTCGAAAATTTGAAGTTGCCCTTTTTTCTTGAAATCAATATAAATGTTACCGCCAAGAATTATCATTATTAATGGTAATGTCATACCGCCTAGTAACGCAAAAATTGAGATTACAAAGTCAGGAACTGCATTTTGAACACCCCCTAACCTAATTATTACAGCCAATATTGTTGCAATAAGAACTGGGTGAATTATTTTCTTCCAATTTAGTTTATTATTCTCTTTATGTTTAAAGAAAAAATGATAGGAGCTAAAGAAAAAGGCAGCATAAAAAATTGTAAACAAAAATAGAAATACTATATACGATGAATCATCTCCAAACATCCCCGCAAGTACTGCAAGCGGGAAGAATATTCCATTTTGATAAAATAGACTTATGGCAAATTCTCGGCGGGTTTTTTTCTGAGATGCAAACATGAAAATAAATGTTAGTACTGCTGATACCATGGTAAAAAACCCCCACCAAAGAGGAAGGTGCCACCAATCCGGTGAATCACTTGGTGAGAAATTTTGGATGATGTTTACAAAAATTAGACTAGGCAAGGCAATTTCAAGTGCAAGAGGTGATAGAAGACCAAGTATGTTTCCCGGAACAATTCTTTTTCTAATTATCAAAAAACCTATTAGTCCTATTCCAAGAAGCACTGCTACCGACTCAAATGTTGTTATAAAAAGGTCCATTTAACCCCCATTAATATTTTATTATCCAATAGCAGAAACATCTTTTTATTGTATATAAAGTATAGACTCCTCTGGTTAGGTATAGTTATTCTATGATTGACAGGTGAATTATAAATAAACCAAGGGCTTATAACTTATACGCCGTACGTCCTTCGGCGGCTTGCCCAGGAGTAATTCCACTGTTTTCACCAGTAGAAGCAAGTTCAAATCTCGCCTGTTTGATGGATGTAGATGATGTTAAAAAAGGCGAATGTGCGTGGGATATTGTGTGCTCCTGGTGTTCCCGATATAGTGAAGAAGTTGCTGTCTGATTATGATTTGGAGTGAAAGGAAGTTGGGAATGGAAGAGGACGTTGAAAGATTTTTAAATAGAGAAAATAGGTTTTTAAAGACGTAGATGTTTTGAAATTATATTATACAGGGGAGATTCTCAAATATGACAAAGTTGCTATACATGGATGGTATCAAAGGTAATTACATTAGAGAGTTTGATGCGACTGTTACTAAAAACAAGAAAGATTATGTATGTCTAGACCAGACAGCGTTTTATCCACTTGGCGGAGGGCAGCCCTCAGATGTTGGTTTTTTACAATGGGGTGATAAAAAATCAGAAGTTAAAGAAGTTATCAAAAAAGGCGATACGATAAAACACATAATAACTGGAGAAAAACCACCAGAGGGTGCAAAGGTTCTTGGATTAATTAACTGGGATAGAAGATACAGCCACATGAAAATGCATACTGCACAACACATAATTTCAGGTATCGTTTTTGATGATTATGATGCACGGACTGTAGGAAATCAGATACATGCAGATTATTCAAGAGTGGATTTTCATCCAGTAAGTTTTTCAGAAAAAGATTTAGAAGATATTGAAAATAAGTTTAACGAAATCATAGCGAGAAATCTTCCTATTAAAATATATGAGGAAGAACGGGAGAGTCTAGAAAAAAGAGTTGACCAACAAAGATGTAACCTAAACCTGTTGCCAAAGTTCATAACAAAACTACGAATCGTTGAAATCGAAGGTTTTGACATCTGTCCTTGTGCTGGTACGCATGTAAAAAACACAAGTGAAATACCAAAGATAGACAAAACAAAAAAAGAAAGCAAAGGAAAAGATAGAGATAGGATAATTTATTCTCTCTTACAGGTTTGACGGAGGAGGATTCTATGTCAAAACCAAAAATAAAGGTAGGCAGTTACTATGAATTTAAATTGAGTAATGACCGAAAAATAGCATTTGATGTATTATACGGGTTTGAGAGTGTAGTCTCTAAGAATGGTAAATTAGTATTGAAATTCTGATGCAATCGTGTTAAAATCAATAAACAATATTCTCTTGCCGATTCCAGAAACTATTTATCTTTAACATTAATTTCAATATAAAAATAGGAGAGACAGATTCATGTCGGTATTAGAAAATTTATTTAACGATGAATATTCTCGATTTCTTATCATATTAATTGGAACAATTGTATTTGTTACAATATCTTATATTATTTTAAAAATTATCGTGAAAAGAATTGCTGGTAGAAAAAAAAGTTATGGGGAATTTATCCTAAAAAAACTTTCAAAGCCAGTTCTTTTTATTGTTTTCTCTATAGGAACATACACTGCTTTAAAATCTTTATCAATTTTAAATGAGTATTATGAGTGGATAGATGGAGGTTTTTTTGTTGTTGTAACCCTGTTATTTGCTGTCCTAATTTCCAATATAATCACTGTTATAATGCTCGGTTATTTAAAAGTGAGAAGAGGATTTGAACGAGCACCTGGGCTACTTAACAAAGCATTGTCAGTAATTATATTTCTCATCGCAACACGTTAAAAACCAAAGTGGAATACCAAAAATGAAATTTACAGCTAAAGATACATTAACAGAGAAAGAAGTACAAGAAGGTCTGAAAAGTGTAATCAAAGATGGACTAACCACTCAGACAATGGTAACGCTAACAGGAGGAGTTTTCTTAG
>CAZXHI010000185.1:0-8392 GCA_964640555.1 uncultured Thermoplasmatales archaeon
AGTTCTTGGTGGTACACAGTCTTTGCATACTAATTCAATGGATGAAGCACTTGCGCTTCCATCTGAAAAGGCGGTGAGAATTGCTCTTCGAACTCAGCAGATTATAGCTGAGGAGAGTGGGGTTACCGATACAATTGATCCATTGGGTGGTTCCTATTATATTGAATGGCTTACAGATAAAATGGAAGAAGAAACCTACCGCTACTTTGATAAGGTTGAGAAATTCGGTGGTGTCATACCTGCGATTGAGAAGGGTTTTTTCCAACGTGAAATAGCTGAGAGCGCATATAGGTATCAAAGGGATATTGATGAGAATAAACGTGTTGTTGTTGGTGTTAATGATTATAAGACGGATGAGGGGCTCTCTATTCCTATTCTCAGGATGGATAAAAAAGGAGAACAACGTCAAATTAACAGGTTAAAGAAACTTCGTAAGGACCGGAATCAATCAAAGTTTGATGGGAATCTTAAACGTCTTAAGAAGGCGGCCGAGGGAGATGAAAATCTTATGCCGTACATCCTTGACTGTGTTCATGGCTATGCTACACTTGGAGAAACCTGCGATGTCTTAAGAGAAGTTTTTGGCGAATATAAAGAACCTGCAATATATTGAGGAGAATGATTCGTTATGGAAAGAAAGATTAGGGTGCTTGTGGCAAAACCTGGCCTTGATGGTCATGATCGGGGTGCAAAAATTGTTGCACGTGCACTACGTGATGCTGGTATGGAAGTGATTTATACTGGTCTACATCAGACTACTGAAATGATTGTGGAAACTGCAATCCAAGAAGATGTTGATGTTGTTGCTCTTAGTCTTCTTTCAGGTGCACATATGACTTTATTTGTAGATGTAACCAAGCTACTGAAGGATAGAAATATGGAGGAGGTCTTGGTTGTAGGTGGTGGCGTTATACCTGAAGAGGATATCCCTGCACTTAAGAAAGCAGGCATTGCTGGTGTTTTTGGACCTGGTACTCCTACAGATGATATTGCTGATTTTATTAAGAAGAACGTGAAAAGATGAATGATATTGCTTCTAAGGTTTTGAAGGGTGATCCTAGATCTGTCGCTAGGTTAATCACACTTGTCGAAAATAGTTCGCCTGAAGGATTTCGTGCAATGAAAGATATTTACCCTCATACGGGTGGTGCTCATGTTATTGGTATAACTGGTGTGATGGGGAGTGGGAAGAGTACACTTATTTCTGAACTTACTTGTGAATATCGGAAACAAGGGTTAGAAGTAGGTATTATAGCTATTGATCCAACCAGTCCGTTCAGTGGTGGTGCACTTCTTGGTGATAGGGTTAGGATGATGGAGCTTGCTACAGATGAGGGTGTTTTTATTAGGAGTATGGGGACACGTGGTATGCTTGGTGGACTCACTAGTGCTGTTTATGATGTTGTTGAGATTCTTGATGCATCTGGTAAAGATGTTGTGATAGTTGAAACGGTGGGTGTTGGTCAGGCTGAGGTGGATGTTATAAAGATTGCTGATACCACTCTTGTAATATTGGTTCCAGGTCTTGGCGATTCCATTCAGGCGATAAAGGCAGGCATCATGGAAATTGCAGACATCTATGTGGTAAATAAAGCCGATAAACCCGGGGTTGATCAGACTGTTGCTGAGATTGAAAGTCTGGTTGATATTTCATGTTCAAATAGAGATAGAAAGACACCTGTTCTTACGACATCTGCTAAGGAAAGTAAGGGTATTGTGGAGCTAGCTCAGGAAATCAAAAAACATAGGGACTATCTAGAAAAAAGTAATGAGTTTGAATCCCAACGTAGAAAGCGATACGAGGCTGAACTAATTGAAATCATTCGGAAGCGCCTTATGAATTTCATTTTTGATGAATCAACGTTTAAGGGTAAAGTTGAATTACTCATTGATCAAATTAGTAAGAAAGAAGTCGATCCTTATACGGCTGCAGATGAAATATTAGGTAAGATTTTGAAGTAAAAATAAGTTTTTAGGAAGTTTAACTTCCGGTTTGCCCTGTTACTTTTTTTCTCATCAGCCATTTTTCACGTCCAATGAATTGACAATCATAACCAAGGTTGCTTAGTTGAATAATCTCTTTTTCACTACACACTATTTTACTCTTATAATTCTCAGAAGAATTCTGAAATACTTCCTTTGGTTCTATTGTTGGTGTTGGTAAAACAATATTCAAGTATGTGGGGGAGGAATAAGTAGATACATGCGTCTACTGTTTTGATAAAATAAGTGTTATTTCTATGATATTGCCAAAAATCTTTATTTTTCACATAGAAAATGATATAAGTCCATATATTATTCTATAATTCATGGAGTACTATCCAAGAAAAATAGAGAAAAACATGGACGGATGGCTTGACAGAAAAGAAATAATACTAATGAAAGGTCCAAGACAAAGTGGAAAAACAACATTATTTCTTCATCTAAAAGAAAAACTTGGAGGTAACTATGTAACACTTGAAGATGAGGAAAATCTTTCAAGTTTTGAAAAAAACCCAAAAGAATTCGTAAAAAGATACATTGAAAATAATAAAAACATTCTTTTTTTAGATGAAGCACAATACTGTAAGAATGCAGGTAAAACAATAAAACTCATTTTTGATCTATATTCAGATAATTTAAAATTGTTTATTACGGGTTCTGGTTCTTTTGATATAAAAGTTGAAATAGGTAAAAATCTGGTTGGTAGATCGATTTATTTTGAACTTATACCACTTGATTTTGAAGAATTTTTGATGTGGAAAGCAAAAGATTTGCATAAAGTTTTTATTGATTATAAAAAGTCATTTACTGATTTTGTTTTAGAAGGAGAAAACTTTAATGTAGAACCCGCGTTTGAAAAAGAATTTAATTCTTTACTACAAGAATATCTTCTTTTTGGCGGCTATCCCGCTATTGTAAAAGAAAACGACAAGGATTTAAAAAAAGAGTTACTAAAAAATCTGACCAGAACCTATCTTGAAAAAGATATCTTCTTTTTCTTTAATATAATGCATCTGGAAAAATTTAAAAACTTGTTAAATTACGTCAGTTTCAACAATGGATCCATTTTTGAAATTTCATCAATTATGAGAGAACTACATATGGATTTTAAAACCATTGAAAACTATCTATCAGTTCTATCAAACACATACATAATATCTCTACTGTCACCGTATTATAAAAATTTATCAACAGAGTTGAAAAAAACAAAAAAAATCTACTTTAATGATACCGGACTTAGAAATTCTCTAATGAACAACTTTTTGCCTTTGGAAAACAGAATGGATAAAGGCATATTATATGAAAATTATATATTTAACGAGTTGAAAAGTAATTTTAATGAAAAAATGAATTACTGGCGAACTACTGGAAAAGCAGAAGTCGATTTCATTTTACACCTTGATAATAAAATTATACCCGTTGAAGTTAAAAGTCAGACTAAAATAAGAAAAAGCTATCTAAGTTTTTTAAAAACATATAAACCAAAAACAGGAGTGGTTTTCACAGAAAAAGAATTCAAAATAAAAAAAATAGAGGATACAAAGGTTGCATTTATCCCCCATTTCTATATCTAAAGCAATTAACATCGTAAGGAGGATTTCAGATGTTAACGGTTCGTGATAGAGAATATCATTTACTATTCCATCAGTAAGTAACTTATACCCTATAGGGAAAGGTTTAGATAATTATGAAACAAAACAACAAATGATTATTGAACTCATTCTCTCTCAAAAAGTAAATTGATAAAATGTAGGGTTTAGCTCTTGAAAAAATATATTTTTGATTTAGATTATTGTCCTGATCTGCATTACAAAAACACAAAGTTTAAATAATATACGTTAAATACACTTAACGTAGAATCGATAATAGGTTAAATGTATATGACACAAACTGAAGAAATCTTGGTAGAATCTAATAAATGGTGGAAAACATCTTTCACAGTGGAATATAAAGAAAGGGACGTCTATAAAAAAATTTCAAAGTATCTCAAACTCTCTCAAATTATAGCATTTACAGGACTCAGACGAGTGGGCAAAACAACGCTCATGTTCAAAATAATCCAAGATTATATAAAGAAGGGATTCAACCCAAAAAATATTTTATATTTTTCATTTGATGAATTCAGGGAAACTGATATTCGAGAAATATTAAATGAATATGAAAAAATAGTTGAAAAAAACCTTGAAAATGAAAAATATCTTGTTCTTCTAGATGAAATACAAAAACTAGAAAATTGGGAAGAAAAACTAAAAAGAATCTATGACGTATATGGCAAAAACATCAAAATAATTATCACTGGTTCGGAGTCATTGTTTATAAAAAAGAAATCAAAAGAAACATTGGCAGGAAGGATTTTTGAATTCAAAATTGAAACATTAGCATTTAAAGAATTTCTAAGATTCAAAGGAAAAAAATTCCAAAACATAAAACTATATGAGAAGGAAATTGCAAAACTATTTGAAGAATATAAACTAACACAAGGATTTCCTGAACTTGTTAATATCAAAGATAAAGAGATTATAAAGAAATATATTAAAGAAAGCATTATAGAAAAAGTCATTTATCAAGACATAGCAAACTTGTTTAACATCAAAGATGTCTCTATCCTTGAATCACTGTTAAATATTTTTATGGAAAATCCTGGTCAAATAATTGAACTTTCAGAATTAGGAAAAGAACTTCAAATTACACGACAAACTTTGTCTAACTATATACGATACCTTGAAGAATCATTTCTCATAAGAAAACTTTATAATTATTCAAGAAATCGAAGAAAAATAGAACGTAAACTTAAAAAATATTATCCAACAATACTATCTCCAAATCTTCTTTTCAAAGAGGATAACTATTCAAAATCAAAAGCATTTGATGGAATTCTAGTTAATCAACTTAATGCAGAATATTTCTGGAGAGATCCATACAAAAACGAAGTAGATATCGTCATAGATCAGGATAAACCAAGACCTATTGAAATAAAATATGGGAAAATTGAGATAAAGGGTTTACTATCATTCATGAAAAAATTCAATGTTAATGAAGGGTATATCATTTCATTTAACCAAGAAAAAAACCTTGAGCATGGGGATAAAAAAATAACAATAACGCCTGCGTTTAAATTTTTATTACAATAGCTTGGTCTGATAAACCAAATTATTAAAATAAGTTTTCTGAACCTTTAAGGGCAAATTTGCTTTTCAGATTCTTCACTGTTTTTAGTTACAATTTGTGCAGATCCCATTAACAGTTTGGTTTCCAAAAAACGTTGCATTTACCGAAAACTATTTATAGCTATTATAGCTATAATAGTTATTATAACATGAATTATAGAACAATAAATGTCACATCAGGTACATATGAAAAATTAGTTCTTTATAAACATGGCAATATGAGTTTTGACGATGTCATCAATGAGTTTATGAAATTCGTTGAAGAAAAAAAGTTTTATAACAATATACTTAAAGAACATCGAAAAAGGATGCTTAAAATAAAATCTGGGGATTTTATCGAATCTGATAATTTAAAAGATGCTTTAAAAGATGTTTGAGGGATTTCTTTGGAATCGAACAAAAAAGCATCTATTTATAAAATAATTCTGGGAAGGGATTTTTTAAGAAATGTTAAAAAGATACTGAAGGGCGGAGATAAATCAGTATTATTGGATATTCAAGAAATAATTGATGAATTAAAAGTCAATCCCCATAAGAAACGGCCAAAGATGGATATAAAACTCATATCGCCAAAGAAAGAATCAACATATAGGGTTCGATTAGGAAAATATAGATTGGTCTATGAAATAGATGAATCCAATAAGACTATTTCACTTACAATGTTTTTTATTCTAGGAAAAGAATATTGATCGAAATCAATAGATATCTATCACGAATTTTTTGCTCTGCAGAATTATCAACAAGTGATAGTTTCTTACTCCGTCGTATCCTCTGCCTCAGTTATATCAATATCACCTTGGTTTAAGGCGAATAACAAGTAAGTATCTGGCTCCAGATCGCAGACCTTTTGCCCAAATCCCCTTCATGGAACTTTAGATATTATGCTCAGAGTGTTAGACGAAATGACGTTTAAGGCTTGATGAGCATATTTTAACCTTAAAGGTTCAGAAAATTAGTTTTTGTTTGATTTAATCACACATCATTATTTTGTTAATAACCATAGATTTCATCCTATTATTTGACAGGAATATCCTTGTTGTGAAAACTCAATAATCTCTTCATCCTAAACACTTTGCATATCGTTTTCTATTATATGAAATCAGTTCGTGCTTTCCTATTTTCAGATCCAAGGGAAAAAAGGATAATTGAGATGTTTGGATCATATTCAGAAAGCAGGATTGTAAAACTTCAGAAAATATTAAATAGTATGTAAACACATATGTTTACGTGATATGATGATGCAGGTACAAGTAAGAGTCCCAAAGAATTTGCTTGATGTCTTAGATGAATGGATTGAGGAAGGAAGGTTTAAAAGTCGGAGCGATGCAATAAGGATTGTTTTAAGCCAATATGAAGAGCGGGAAAAAACCCGAGAATTCTATAAATTATTGACTAAGAGAAGTAGAGAAGCTAAAGAACATCCTGAAGACTTGGTCCCATTGGAGTAGATGGGATGAGTTATAAGATATTACTTCATCCAAAAGCCAACGCATTCCTTGAGAACATTGAAGTTGAACTCGAAAATAGGATAAGAAAAAGGCTTCATGTCTTGAGTTCTAATCCAGAAAAAGGGAAAAAATTGAAACACTCGGATTTTTGGCGATTAAGGATTGGAGAATATCGTGCTGTTTATGAAGTAGATTACAGCAAGGATCGGGTAATCATACTATTTATAGGGCATAGGAAAGATGTTTATGATGATTTCTCAAGGTTGTTTTGAACTATTATGTATCACCCTACTTTCCTCATCACTTATCAAATCCTAGGAATTGCAAGAAAGAACTCCAGGGTTGCTTACAGCAACCTTTGCCTTATTGCACCTTACAATATTACTGTAGGGCGAGGCATGGGGAAGAACCTTCGGGCAGAATATGAAGAGGTAATTGTTAAACATGGTTTGTTAACTTCATTCTATTCAAAGGAAGAAAAACAAAGTTCAGATGAGGAACTGCTTAAATTCTATATGAAATCTGAGACTAATCGGGATAGGTTTTGGGAAGAAATTGAGACATTTAGGACGAAAAGCTCTCAGCTAGAAGCACTTTACCATCGAGAACGTGGAAGAGTTTTATCCGGTAAACTAAAAAGAAAACTGAAAGAGATCAGGGCAACAGGACATTTCGCCGTTGTTGATAATGTTATTGTTGCGAGTGCACCAACAAAAAAAGAGCTAGACGCACGAGTAACTGAAATAATGCCTGAAGAGAAAAAAGAATGGGTACACCGGTTCAAGATATGAGATTAAATATCAGATGAAAGATTACCTGATGGAGGGATAGATTATGCCATCACAGAAACAATGGACTTTTAATCCAAATGTCGGAGGAATAAAGATTCCTGAATTTGTCAAGCGTGAGGTGATCCAATGTGTTACAGAAACGGCTGAGAAACATTTCAAGGATAAGTATACTCGCTTGAAAATCTACTTCAAAAACCAATTTTGTTATATTGATGTGTTTACTGAACCAAAAGTTACTGAGGACTGGCCTCCAAAGGATTGGCCTGAGTCACGGGATGAATATATTAATCGCATCAGGAACACACCGACCCATTTATGTCGTCTTCGATATTTTGGAGAAGATCGATGGGGTTATGCATTTTATACCTACAGCAATGAGAAATATGAGCTAAGTGTTTACCCCAATGGAGAGTTTTTTGGAAAACCTGAGGATGCATTCCTTGCATCAGCTGAAGTTTATTGTTAGGTTATCAACCATTTCCAAAGAGGAATAAACTATATTTTATTTCCTTCTATTGTTTCTTTTGCTTCATAATCTTGTGTAATAATGAGCCCCTTCTTAACATTGAATTTTTTCATAGCTTCAACTAGGCCATTAACTTCTCTTTCTTTACTAGTTTTAAGATTGTAAGACATCTGTTCCTTTAGTAAAACATATTTGTATTTGCGTTACAAAACTTTTAGACAAACATCTCCAAATTGTTACCAGTCATCTAAATCATAGGCAAGGAATCCTTCAGGAAAACGGTGGAATTTTATAAATCTATATTTTTTATTGCCAGTCGAAATTGGATGATTCTTGAAATACTAATTAGTCCATATCTATTGGTGGTATGAGTATCCCAACAGCCAATCCCGCAAAACCTAGTGCAACAATATTGGAATAGATAGTAACCGGTGGTTTGCCTGGAACTGGGGGAAAGACACTATCGAAGGCAAACAACATTATTCCCACAAATCCAGCTATTATGTGGATCAACAATGGCAATGTAAACGTGAATTG
>CAZXHI010000186.1:0-4175 GCA_964640555.1 uncultured Thermoplasmatales archaeon
CCTGGAAGATCTGGCATCCGGAGAACAAATCTATGCCACGCGATTTATTGGAGACAAATGCTATCTTGTGACTTTCAAACAGATAGATCCATTCTTTGTCATAGACTTGAGTGAACCTACCAACCCCGAAGTATTGGGTGAATTGAAAATCCCAGGATATTCCACTTATTTACATCCTTATGATGAAACACACATCATAGGAATTGGAAGAGATGATGAAAAGGTGAAGATATCACTCTTTGATGTGAGTGATTTAGAAAATCCAATAGAGCTTTCAAAATACGAGATTGAAAACGATGACGAAGACTGGTATTGGGCACAATCCTCTGCACTTTATGAACATAAGGCATTTCTCTTTGACAAAGAAAAAAATCTCCTGGTGATTCCTGTAGGAGATTATTCTAAGGAGTCGGCTTATGTGTTTGACATATCAGTTGAGGGTGGCATTGAGTTAAAAGGGACTATAACACATGATCTTGAGGTTGAACCAGAAGAAAAATATGATCCATGGGATGACTACTACTATACGGGCAACTATGGTAATTCCATAAAAAGAACTCTTTACATTGAGGATGTGTTGTACACTGTTTCAGATAACATGGTGAAGATGAATGATCTTGAAACACTTGAAGAAATTAACGGCGTAACCCTTGTGTAAATAATTGTGAAATGTGGCTTTGAAAGAGGGGCATTCATATGTTTTCCTCCTCTTTCCCCTCTTTCGATTTTTTAATTTTTAATAAATACTTTTAGATTAAAGCATGTCGATACCGTTTTATATGGATGAAAGATACCGCTCTAACAAGCACTTGCCAATAGGGAGGTTAAAAGTATGTCTATTAAACCTACTGAAGTTCACAAAACGTTATCCAAGCACATGTTAGCAGATGGTTTTGATCTTGTTTTAGATTTGAAAAAAAGTAAGGGATGTAGAATATATAACTCGAGAGCAGGGAGATACATGCTTGATTGTTTCTCTTTTTTTGCTTCCGCACCTCTTGGATGTAATCATCCTAAACTTACTACGCCTGAATTTATTAAAAAAATGGGTGAGCTTGCAGTAAACAAACCCACCAATTCTGATCTTTATACTACTGAAATGGCTGAATTTGTTGACGCTTTTAGAAGACATGCAGTACCTGATTATTTCAAGCATCTCTTCTTTGTAAGTGGCGGTGCACTGGCAGTAGAAAACGGTCTTAAAACAGCATTTGACTGGAAAGTAAGAAAAAATATTGAGCGAGGGAAAAGTGAAAAGCTTGGCACACAAGTCATACATTTTAAAGAGGCATTTCATGGGAGAACAGGGTATACTCTATCGATGACAAATACATTCAATCTTAATAAAATAAAATACTATCCTATGTTTGATTGGCCACGCATCATAAATCCAAAGATTAGATTTCCACTAAACAAAGAAAATCTTGAAGATGTTAAAGAACTTGAAAAACAGGCAATATCTGAGATAGAATCTGCTGTTTCCAAAAATCCAGATGATATTGCAGCTCTACTTATAGAACCTGTCCAGGGAGAGGGTGGAGATAATCATTTCAGAAAAGAATTCTTTTTGGAACTTAGAAAACTCTGTGATGAATATGAAATGATGTTTGTACTTGATGAGATTCAAAGCGGAGTGGGACTTACTGGAAAGATGTGGGCTCACGAACATTTTGATTTTAAGCCAGATATACTTGCCTTTGGAAAGAAGACTCAAGTCTGTGGAATGATGGTTGGAGAAAGAGTAGATGAGATAAAAGACAATGTTTTCAATGTTCCAAGCAGGCTTAACTCAACCTGGGGTGGAAACCTTATTGATATGGTTCGATGTCAGAAATATCTTGAAGTAATCGATGAAGAAAACCTTATTAAAAATGCAGAAACACAAGGGAATTATCTTTTAGAAGGTCTTGAAGAACTATCTCAAAAATACTCTGATAAAATATCCAATGCTCGTGGACTGGGACTTATGTGTGCCTTCGATCTTCCTGCCCCTAAAAAAAGAGATGAGCTGCAAAAGAGGCTATATGCAAAAGATTTAATTGTCGTAACCTGTGGTGCAACCACAATACGGTTCCGTCCACCACTTATTATCTCTTCGGAAGAAATAGATGAAGCACTTGGAATCTTGGACAAAACTCTTAAAACGTTCTAAACAGATGAAAAACAACTTAGATCGATAGGATGTAAATATAGTTTAGAGAAGAGGTTGTCAACTCCTATTTTTTAATCAACAGGAAAGATTGCGTCTTTGGATTTTCAAGTTGCGATTCAATAGAAAATATATCACGTAATTCCTCTTTTTCAAGGGATTTGGCGATGTCATTTTTGATGCTTTTACACATAATTCTTGTATTCGTTTTCGCATTGTATGACAAGTTTTCAAGAACCGAATCTATCGGCCAAACGTTTATAGCTATAAAAATCACGTTAAAATCTTGAACTGGATAATTCATACCATCTCCGTATTCAATTTTTATCAAATCAGATAGTCCTTTCTTTTGGACATATGATCGTGCAAGTTTACACGCTTTGATACTATTGTCTATGCCAATTATCTTGGCTTTTGTTTGCTCTGCAATTAGTATAGTTTCAGAGGGCAATATGCCACATCCAATGAGTAGCATCTTGTCTTTTGAGGTGATTTTTGCCATTTTAATTTCGTTTAAAAATACCGGTTTTCTCCATTTCATTAGAAGATTGTAGAAAAAATCTATTTTTACAGCTAAAAGTTCTAAAAAATTAAATTTATAACAAGATATGATTCTTCTGCCGTTAGTAAAAATCATAGATAACCTGGTGTTTTTATTACGGTTCAATAGGCATCCTCCAAATCAGTTCTTTTGTATGTTAATACAAGACGTCCACAAATCTGACTTAGTAGCGCCTTTCTTCCTACCGTTTGCAATTGAAAATTATGATTTATCATAAGGTCATTTGCATTGCTTGTTGAGGTTGTATATATTGGTAAATCCTTATAAAAAATTGGTAACGTTACGTGATTATGCCAGAAATTAAAAATATTTCTTTTGTTTCTAATTTCTAAGATAAGATACTTATTTGTGATTCGGGCTAATTCCTGGATTGCATTACTAAAATCTTTGACATGTATATGATGTAATACGTTTAGACAGATTGTTATATCAAAACTCCGGTCATTAAAAGGAATGTTCAGTAAATCCCCTTCTATGAAAGTAGCTCTCTCGAATAATTTTGTATTTTCACAGGCCAATCTAAGAGTTTCTTTTAAGAAGTCAATGCCAACTATCTTCTTAAATTGCTTGCGGTTTACCAACTCTAAAGTGAAATTCCCCATCCCACATCCAACATCAATCACACTTTTACTTTCAGAGTTATTTTGTAATATCTCATCTAAACTTGAGGAGTATATATCCCACATATCACGTTTTCTTATCTGTTGTTTTAATTCTTCTGTGTTTTTGGTGGTGTAGTATCCCTCTTTAAAAGTAGCACTTTTTCTAAAATATTTTTTAGTCAATTCATAATGTAATTTTTTATCTTTCTCAAGTTTAGAACAATTAAAATCTTTCACATCAATGTCCACATTCATCTTTCTTTATATCTTTCATAATAACTGATGGTTTTTAGAATTAACTGTTAGCATGTCAAGGAGCAAAGTAGTTAACCTGTTACTCCTTTGTGTCCTAGAAAATCACCCACATATGCCTCCAATACTAAGATGTTTATTGAAACCCTATTAAATGAAATATATTCCTTCAGTTAAATTTAAGCTACCTTACTGCATTCTCTATATTGGGGAAATTACTTGTCTAAGAAAATTTCACCACCCGAAACAGTCACCACCCTAAACCCGAAGAGTCACCATTGCCCAAAAACGCTACTTAAACACAGACATACAATAAAAGTCGTTGGATATGATGACGAGGGAAACTACGACAGTGATGAAATAAAGGTCTGGAAGTTTTTCTAAGAACACCTATCTCCCCTATTATCATTAATGCAATCGAAAACCAGGATTCCAATAGGATGTACTAATCTCTATCAATTTTTATTGGGAAGTTTTATCTTTGATGTATTGAACGGCATCCTCTATCTTTTTTCTTTCCTGTTCTGTAGTATCACGATCTCTGATTGTTACAGTGTTATCTTCGAGCGTGTCATGATCAATAGTTATACAAAACGGTGTTCCTGCTTCA
>CAZXHI010000187.1:0-4991 GCA_964640555.1 uncultured Thermoplasmatales archaeon
GAAGTTTTATCTTTGATGTATTGAACGGCATCCTCTATCTTTTTTCTTTCCTGTTCTGTAGTATCACGATCTCTGATTGTTACAGTGTTATCTTCGAGCGTGTCATGATCAATAGTTATACAAAACGGTGTTCCTGCTTCATCCATACGTGCATAACGCCTACCAATTGTTCCACCTTCATCATAGTATGTAGCAATACCGGCATTTCTTAGATTTTTATCTATCTCTTTTGCAACCTTGACAAGCCGTTCATCACTGATTAGAGGCAACACTCCCACTTTTATAGGGGCTACAAGTGCGTTTAGTGTAAGAAGTCTATATTCTTCTCCCTTTTTCTTTATTTCACGATAGTTGTGCTCAAGTATACAGTACAGAATTCTATCAATGCCATATGAGGGTTCTATAATATGAGGTACAAATTTTTCGCCAGATACTTTTTCCTTTGTCTCCACTATATCATAGCAGTCATCTGGTATTTCCAAAATTTCACCGTCAATGTCAATAGAAATCTTTTTTGATTCTTTCAATTCCATGTTTTCCAAGACAGTTTTGATCTTACCTGCCTTACCTTTAAAAAGAGGGCCAAGAACACCCATTTTTGGAACAATCTTTTTCACTTCTACTATTTTCGATTCGCTATATTTTCTCATTGCATACATATCAGTCCCAGAGGACTCAATATGGGCACTGAGATCATATGCAGATCTATCAGCTATGCCAGCACATTCTACCCAGCCAAACCTTTCACTAAATAATTCCGCATCCCAGCATTCTTGTGCGTAGTGAGCAAGTTCATCTGATGCATGTTTTCTGAATCTGAATTTCTTCGAATCCACACCAGCAGACATTAGAAATTCTTGTGTAAGGTACATATAATATGCCAGTGCTTGATTGTTGATTTCCTTGTTTTTCACCGCTTCTTCCATTGATATTTTCATTTCTTTTTCGTTATCAAAGAGATACAATTCTTTGTCTTTGACACTATCAAAATAAGGGTGTGTTTTATCTTCTGGATCGAAAAAGATTTCAGCCTCAGCCATGGAGAACTCTCTCATCCTTATTGGTCCCTGCCGGGGTGATACTTCATTTCGATAACCTCGTCCAACTTGTATTACTCCAAACGGCAGTTTCTCCCGTGCATATCTATATAGAAGATGAAAATTTGTAAATATTCCTTGTGCTGTTTCAGGTCTTAGAAACGCAGCTCTACCTTCACCCATGCCAATGGTTGTAGAAAACATAAGATTTACAGGATATGGATCTCTTAGAATGGCACCACAAGTAGGACATTTTACCTTGTCATTTTTTACCGCATCTTCTACATTTGCGCCGTCTTCTATGATGCCTTCCACTTTGTAGGATGTTTTACATTTTTTACAATCCACTGTAAGATCAGTGAATTCATCGACATGACCTGAAGCTTTCAGAACTTCATGGAGCGTTATTGTCGGCGTACTTATTTCAACACAGTTATCTTTCAATAGATAAAAACTACGCCATAGATTCTCTATATTTTGTTTGAGTCTGGAGCCCAGTGGCCCATAGTCATAAAAACCGGCGGCCCCCCCATATATCTCAAAGGACGGGTAGATAAAACCCCTTCTCTTGGTGAGCATCATAATTTTATCGTAAATATCTAGTGGCATAAACTAAAATTCTCCTAATCGTAGTTTTGGAATAGGAATAAGCTACTAGAATTTAAAACATGCAGGCCATAAGATCAATATCGGAGATCATGCCGATAAGCCGATCATTGGCATTAACGATGGGTATGTGGCTGATATCATGTTTAAGCATGCTGTTTGCAATTTCTGAAACAGTCGTGTTTTTGAATCCTTTTACCACATCAGTTATCATTATCTCTTTTACTGGAATCTGCGGTAAAGTAACTTCTGATGTTGAGTAATGCAATCTTACAATATCTCTTATCCCTTCCCAAGTCCATTGATCCTCATCTCCACCCATTCCCATATTTGTCTGAGAAACGCTTTCACGGATGTGGCTAAGTTTAAACAGATCTCCATCTGTTACAATACCGGTTAACTTAAGTTCATCATTTAAGATCGGAAGGGCGTTCTCGCTCGTGATATTAATGATTTCCATTGCAATGTTTATAGGGGTATCATGGTATGTAGGGACAACAATGTTTGTAAAGTAATTTTCAGTTTCTCTATCATTTTTATCCGAAAGAACTTTTAGTATATCTTTGGGGCTTATTATTCCCACAAGATTTTTTTTCTTGTTGACTACTGGAAGGCCATGTATTCTTTTTTCGAATAATAATTTGGCAGCGTCTTTAATGTCCTGATCATCGGTTACAGAATGTACTTCTTTGCTCATAATTAAAGCAAGTTGTTCCTCATCTGCATTTTTGAAAATGTCTGTCCTTGTTAGAACTCCTACAACTTTTTTCGTATCCTTCTTCAAAATTGGCATACCTGAGACATTATGTTTTGCTAGTAAATTCAGAGCACTTTTAACTGTGCCAGGAACATATCCAACAATTAGGTCTGTTGACATCACTTCTTTTACTTTCATGCTATCCCCCTATCTATGGGCTGAAATATATAAAGTCTTTAAATACTTTTTATCCAGCACTACAAACTCGGCTGGTGAATTGAGGTCAAGAATATCGGCATCTAGATTTAAAGCTTTCCTTGGAATATATGTTATCATCTGTAGAAGCTCCCATTTTGTGAACTCTGTATATAGAGACTGTATGTATCTTATCTCATCCAAAACACTAGGTGCGTTCAACATTGCATTATCTGTGCCAACCATTATGTCAATTCCAATCTTTTTCATCATCTTTATATTTGGTTTTAAACCAAAAAACGCATTTGAACGTGGACATACAGCAATAGGGATGTCGGCATCTTTGGCACGAATGAGATCTGACTCTGTAGCCCTAACCATATGAACCAAAAAATTGGGTTTCAAATCTAGAATTAGTTCTATATTCTCCCTGATTCTCTCGCTCGCATGAATTGCAAATGTCTTTTTTCTTTTCTTGGTATGCTTTGCAATCTTTTCAATCTCTGAGTACTCCCAATCGGTTATACTGCTCAATCCTATACCTTGGGAGTTTTTTAACAAAAGATCGATTTCGTCTTTGTTATATGTCAGTTGATTCGGCCTTGACAAAATTACAGGTGAAATATTTGTTTTTTCCAATGCTTTTTTTAGGTGGTTTATGCCTTGTAATCCATTTTCTCTAAAATCACAAAAATATGATATGCCTGTTTTTGTCATTTCATCAATGGACTTTCTCATCCCGCCTATTATTTCCTGATCAGAAGTCTCTTTTAACAATCTGTGCTTCAATCCGTCTGGCGGCGCAACAAGATCCTCAACATTTCTTGGAAGCTTTAAGTTTCTTTTTCTTATGAAGGAATCGCCGATATGTGTATGGGCATTTACGAGTGTTGGAACAATCAACCCTTTGTGTATTGGTTTTTTTGGGGAATTACTTTTTCCGTGATCCATTATTTTATGATTTTCAATGCCCAGATATCCTCTTTCAAAACCATTTACTGTGAAGATTTCTCCCGAAACATATTCCATCAAAATAAAGTAAATATTGAGTTGTGTTTAAAGCTTACCAACCCTATTTTAATGTTTTAACCCATTCATATACTGGTTCAACAAGCTGTTTTATACGTTCCTTCTCTTCATTCATTGGTGATGGTTTCCAGTCATTGGTGGGCTCAAAATGAAAATCGGTTACTATGCCGCTTCTCTCTCCTTTTGATTTAAACACAATCTTAAGAGGCATACCGAATTCCACATCCCATGGGTCAATGCCGTGAAGTTCATTTGCGATGGCCACTTTACTGTCTCCAATGACAGCGTAAACTAGCACGATGGGCAATCTTTTTAGGGATGATCTGCCACTCCATCCTGCAATGGTCCATGTATGTACTTTTGCTGTAAGCGGCATCTCCACCCACTCGGTTTTTTCAAGGTTGCAATCAAGATTCCAGCAGTGCGTTCGAACTGGCACCCATGTATCGCCGCACTTGGGACATCTTGTTCCCCAGATCTTTCCATCAAGCAATCCTTTGAAAAACTTGCTGTTCCATCCATGTCTAATAGTGTATAACTGATCGTAATGGAGGAATTGGTTCATTGTGTTTCCATCTTTAGAGATTTCATGGCCGATAAAAGCAAGCCCTGTTTCTTTGACGCCTTCAGGCCTATAGGTTTTCCTTTCCGTGAAATTTGGTTCTTCGGCAAACTTCTTCTTTTTTCTAGTAATTGTTTCTCCGCCCATTTTTAGCACCTCCTTAAAATAAAGTTAGAAATACTCGTTCCTGTACCGGCATGGCTATTGATTATCCCACATTCTGCATCAGGCACCTCAGTTTTTTTACTAAGATGCTTCTTTGGAATAAGATCTGACAGCTGATAGAAACCTTCAATTGTACTCATAATACCGGTGGCCCCAACAGGATGTCCATAACCCATCAAACCTCCGCCTGGGTTCATAGGTATTTCGCCATGCATATGTGTACTTTCGTCACGAAGGAACTGGGCAATATTGCTTTCATCTGCAAGAGATAATGCCTTGTAAATTTGCGCTTCAGAAGTGGAAAAAGCATCATGTATTTCACCAAAATCGATTTCCTTTCTCGGATTTTTAATGCCTGACATCTTATATGCTTGATCGGCTGCATTTCGACATGCGCCAAATTCTGTCATCCCGGGATATCCTTTACCATAGCGTTCAGTCCAACCTGGAAAGTTCAGTCGATCACCAGCACGGATGGTGCAACTAGAAAGTCCCATACCATCAATTGTGACATAACCATCTGGATTGATCTTTTTGGCATACTCTTCAGAACAAACAAGAACAAAAGCAACTCCGCGTGACATAAGACAGCAATCATACTTCTTAATTGGATACGATATAAGGCGAGAGTTCATTACATCATCTGCTGTTATATATTTGTGCTCATTTCTATACCATTGTGCCTTTGGATTGTCCATAG
>CAZXHI010000188.1:0-1765 GCA_964640555.1 uncultured Thermoplasmatales archaeon
TCTCGATTTTTATCATGACTATTACAAATACTGAGCATGCCCCTGCAGCGGGTATCTCCCTTGGTTTAGTTATTAATCCTTGGGGTTTAGAAACCATAATTTTTATCATTGGTGCTATAGTTTGGTTGTATATTATTAAAAGAATTCTTCAACCTTATTTGATTGATTTGAGGTCAAATATATAATAAAATGTTGCAAAAAGTTGGGCATTAAAGATTTCGACTTCTAGTATTTAAAACATATAGATTTTTTGTTAAACCTGTGTAAAAAATAAATTAGAAAGGCATCCCTTTTTTTTCCTTCAGTCTATCAGAGAATGGACAGAAGGTGGATGGGATGCCTGAAATAGATATAGAAAGACAGATAGAAAAATATTGGGGGAGAATTGAGAGGCAGCTGAACCTTGGAGATCAAGAAGAATTCCAACAGATGCTCCATGAGATAGAAGAACAATTTATTGACCCTACAAGTGACAAAACTGTACGGGCTGTGGATTTTGCACGGTGGCTAAATCCAGAGCCACTGTTGGATGTTCTTAAACCAAGTTATCCATATTTCAAGTATATCAAACAACGTTTTGAACCACGTATGCGGTTCTTTTCATACATGTTACTATCACGTAAGAAGAATCTGCGTCAAGCATACAATAGTCTCACAGAAGAGGAATATGAATTGTTGGGTTTCACAGGAGTGTGTAAACCTACATATGAGTTACTTCGTGAGTTCATCTACGAACGTATCAGCATTGAACGTTTCCCAGAGGTCTTCAAACAAATCCTTAGGGAACTGGTTTTCCTTCTACGTAGGAAAAACATATCTCTGGGAAAACATGTTTTCCAAGATGCAACAGATATACGTAGTTTGAAACATGACCCAGAAGCAAAATATAGTGGTTATTACAAACACAGTGGATATAAACTGGATGTCACTCTTGATGCAGAACATAACATACCACTGTGTTATACCCCTATGGAAATAACCAGTGATGAAGGACAGAACCTTGTTCCTTCACAGAAGCAATTGGTAGATCTTGGACTTTGTGAGGAGGAACGTGTTGTTGATGATAAATACGCAACATTTCCTAATATTGCTCGTAGTGAACTTAACAAAGTTTCTTTGTTTTATAAGATATCAAAGAACTGGGTTTTAACCAAGAAAAGCGATCTGAAAAAGTTAAAACAACTTTATCAGAAATACCATCAAGAAGATGATTTTGTGATAAATCCCAGTCTGGATTTCATGCTACGTTATCTCTACCGTAAGGAAGAATTTGAAGTGGTTGGTGGTTTCTTCCGTAATCAACGAATGACAGAGTCAAAAGAAAAACCAGAAGATTACAGGGAGAGATGTAACAAAAGAGGGTCTAGGATGGAGGGTTTCTTCGGACGGGTGAAAAATACTACACTTTTGGATGACCGTCCATGTAAACGTGGGTGGAAAGGATTTCTGTTCCGTGCGGGAACATCTATGTTAACATTAGTTTTCGCCGCTCTCACAAGAGTGCAAAATGGCGTAACAAATCATCTGACAAATGTCACCTACATTACTTAACAGAAGGTACTGGAAGCCACTTGAAGGAAGCGGTGACTTCCAAGATTGTTGAATATATTTTGTGATATGTATAGAATGAGGTGATGAATGATGATAAAATAAAGTTTTCAAAACGGGAAATCTTTAATCCCGCCACACATGCAAGAAAAAATAGGAAATACTTTTAATATGAAAGTCTTTATAAATATTTGATGCGTAAAATAATCGCTCTTTC
>CAZXHI010000189.1:0-16574 GCA_964640555.1 uncultured Thermoplasmatales archaeon
GTTGTACATATTTTTGATGGAAAAAAACTTGTATCAATGGCCTCAGAAAACGTTGACATTGATCTAAGGGAAATCGCACCAAAGATCGGTAAAATTCTTGGTGGAAGTGGTGGCGGAAAACCGAAACTTACTCAAAGCGGCGGACCCAACCAAGATAAAGTCAAGGAAGCTTTAGAAAAAGCCAAGGAATTGACAATAGCTGCATTGACTAACAGATAGTTTTCACTTATTTCAAATTCTGCTGTAGTAAAACATAAAATTATGATGACCTCTTTTTATAAACTGGGCAATCCTTTGGGTCACCTGAAGTACATTCAAAATACTCCCCAGTTTCATAAAAATGTTCAAAGTTATCTAGCCATCTCGGCCCTTCTTTAAACTTTTGTACAAATTCAACAAATTTTGTTAACCGCTTCATTGTTTCTGGAGTCACAATATGTTCGATTTTACAAGCGTCTCCATCAGCAGTTTTTTCGGCGATTCCCAAAATCATGAGAAATTTCTTCAATGTGTCATGTTTTATTTTTGTCTCAATAGCTATTTTTTTTCCTTTTGAAGTCAAAGTTACTCCACTGTATTTTTCATAATTAATATAATCTTCATCGCTTAATTTTTGAAAAATTTCTGTGACGCTTGCGGGCGATATATCTAAAGCAGAAGCTACATCATTAGTATGAACCTTTCCGGTCTTACCCTGCAATATATAGATAAGTTCCACATAGTCTTCGATTGTTTTTTTCCTCATATTATACGCCCAACAATACTAATTTTAGAATGAATCCCACAGTCACAGCGGTTCCTGCCATTATAGCTGCTGATTTCAACATGTCTTTTATCCCTAGCTCTTTGACAAGAACAGCAAATGTAGCAACGCAGGGAAAATAGATTGTAAGCATAGTGGTTGCAATTACTAGCTGCATTGGACTCATTCCTAGTGGGAGTAACATACCAACAGCAAGATCCTTTCTTAGAAATCCAATTACCAAAGAAATACTTGATTCACCAGGCAATCCAAATAGCCCTTGCATTACTGGCGACAGAACAGTTCCCAACCATTGAAGAAATCCAACGGAGTACAAAATATTAATTACCAAAACACCGGCAAACAAAAACGGTATTGCCTCTCTTAAAAACCAACGAACTCTCATCCACGTTTTCTTTAGTATAACCTTGAGGCTTGGACGACGGTATGATGGTATTTCAAGGAAAATTTCAGGACTATCACCCTTGACAAACTTATTCATTATGAGCCCCATAACAATATAGAGAATTGCAAGCGTGAAAAACACCAAAACAATATAGTGTATGCCATATGGTCCAAGGATTCCAAATACCATTGCTGTCTGAGCCATACAAGGCACGGCAATAGCAAGTAATGTCGCCGAAATAAATCTCTGCTTTCTTGTCTCTAGAGTTCTTGTCGATAAAGCACCAGGCACATTACATCCCAAGCCAAGAAACAATGGCACAATCCCATGACCATGCATTCCTAACTTATGGAAAACATTATCCAACAATGTAGCAAGCCTGGGCATGTATCCAGTATCTTCCAGGATTGAAAGCATAAAGTAGAATGAAATTATATATGGTAAAACCATACCAATTGGAACAAAGAGACCAGTTGTAAGCATCCCCATAGATTCAACAAAATCAATTTCAACCCCATATTGACCAATGAGCAGGTTATGAATAAAACCAGGACCCAACCAGTTGCTGAGTCCAGTGATCACTGGTCTATATAGTTCTTCAAACAATGGCTCAAATATATAACCGATGAGATTCTCACCAATAAGACGTACGATCCAAAATGAAAGGAATATAATACCAGCAGCAAGAGGAAGACCAGTAAGCGGCCTAATAGTCAAATCGGAAATTCGGTCTCTGATTGTGTGGTGCCGGTGCTCAACTTTTTCAACCTTTTCGATAAGAGATCCAATCTCTATCCATCTACCCTCTCTGCTTGTCGGTTTTATCTCTTCATTAGTTTTTGCTTCTTTTATCCTAGAAACAAGTGTTTTTATACCCTCTCCAGTCAGAGCAACCGTTGGAACGATAGGAACGCCAAGTAGGTTCTCTAGTTCTTTTTCATCTATTTGTATTCCCAGATGATGTGTTTCATCCCATATATTCAGAGCGATAATTACTGGTATGCCTCTTTCAAGAAGTTCAAGAGCCAGATATAGATTTCTCTCCAGATTTGTTGCGTTCACGACATTTATTACAACATCAGCTTCCTTCATCATTTTTAGAGCGACTTCTTCGGCCTTGTTTGTAGGTTCAAGAGAATATGTTCCTGGAGCATCTATGATTTCAACGTATTCGCTATCAATTTTCATCTTACCTTTTGAAAAATCCACTGTAGTTCCTGGGTAATTTGATGCTATTACATTTGCCCCAGTGAGTCTCGAAAAAACCACGCTTTTCCCAACATTAGGATTTCCCATTAAGACAATCTTTTTCACAGAAACACATCCACCATAATTTTTCGTGCCATGCCCCTACCTAAAGTCATTTGACAGCCACATACTTCTACAGTTAGTGGTCCCCGAAATGGTTGCTTTGAGACAACTTTAATTTCCTTTCCATTCCTGATCCCCATAGAGTTTAGCCTGTGTTGTAGGCCATGTCCTCCATGTATCATGGTTATCTTTGCTTTTTTGTTTCTTGAGAGATTCAACAGAGAGATGTCTTGATGCTCCATATTATTCACCACAGATTTTTAGGTTTGCCTAAACTATACTATGTTCAAATTAGTATAAATAAATTTTGGTATGCCTAAATCTACAAATACATAATAAGTTCAGAGAATGCTATTGATAAAATTCAAACGATTTCTAGATAGCCATCATCTCTTCCTCTACGGTATACGATCTCTCACAGACGTACAAATTCACGCCAACATGTGATAAACATACATTGTGTACAATGTCTGGATCAGATGGCGCAAACTCTTTACATAGCTCCATTGTAAATGAAAGGATTCCTCTTTCCCCATATAACCAATTTTCAGAAGTACCTAATGTACCCCCATATCGAGGAATAATGTAATTCCCACCAGTTATAAGACGATATTTATTGATCTGTGACATGTTTTCACCAATTGAAATTAAAAGATCTTCATCTGGCGCAGGTTTTGATGTATGCATCCATGGATAAAAGATGACCTCACTATATGAATGATAAGACAAGGAAATAGAGATATTGTGAGACATAACGAAATTTTTTACTGCCTGGGTTTCATTTTCAGAAAAGGGATCTGGACCCCTATAATTAAAGCTAAAATCTAATGCATTCATCAAAAAATGATACTTCAGCGGAAACACACAATACAAATACCAGTCATATCCATAGTTTCTGTTCAAATTAACTCCATAAGATGTAATCCTTTTCCTTAACCCAAAGGAACCATAATTGGGAGCACAATTCTTTCTCGAGTTTGCTTCAACACCATCTGGATTCACCATAGGAATCAAAAATATCTGGGTATTGTCAATAGCATCCCGCACTCTAGCCTCAGAGGGATCTTCATCAACAAGGCCATCGTCATCATTATCAATACCATCAATTGGATCTTCACTTATTTGCCCATCCCAATCATCATCTATGTTTTCTTTTCCATAATTTTCAACCATATGTTGAATAAAGAAAATCAGCACCTCAAAAGATGGCTTTTCATTACCGTGATGAGCACCCATAAGCAAAACCCCTGGTTCATCCTCATCTTCATCTACGTTATCCGAGAGTTTTACCATCCAAATGTCTCTACCTTCATATGTTCTACCAATCGAAATCAAAGACATGATGTCAGAATGATTCTCCTTTAGATCATGGAATAAATCTGTCATTTCTGAGTATGTAAAATATTCATACGGTGCAGTATTTACAGAAATATATTGTAAATCCGATTGAGAAACGCTCAACACAGAAAAGGCAGTAGTTGACAAAAATAGACACACCACCATGCAAATCGTTCCTTTCATAGTTAGGCTAAGTTTACTCATTTATTTTACTCCACATTATATGAGGGAGTACACATATAAATATTTGTTGAACAAAAAATAAAGATTGTATTATATATTCTATTTTCCACTTTTGATATGTCTTTCTTTATATAGATGACACTATTGACAATATTCTGTCTGAATTCAGCCAAAAACAATATTATGAAAAAAATCTAGAATTTAACGGTTATGTGAACAACAGTTACTATTACCATTGTTGCCACACACATTGCTATAACAAACCATGGTGGTATTTTGAGTGATGTTTTTTCCTCTGCATCAAAATATCGTATTAATCCTGCTGAAGAATGAAATCCTTCTCCTTTTTTATCTTTAGCCATTACTATTCACTAACCCACAATTTATAATCGTAGCATAGGGTTATGATATTTTAGTGTTTCTATTGGTAAAATTTTACAAATCGTGGGACTCTTGTATCATTTATCACCCAAAAATCTCGCAAATTTTCTATTGTTGTAGGAAACATCTAAATATCGAATATATATACGTAGCCAAGGGTGTATCCAAATGAAGGAAATAGATGCTCTTATAAAAAAAACTTTGAAGTATAAAGAGAGTGGACTTACGACTCATGAAATAGCAGAAGAACTAAATGTTTCCAAAGAAACAGCAGTATGGCTCTTGAACAAAGGTAAAGAGAAAAAACCGGAAGGAGAGGTGAAAATTGGTTGGCGCTCTATCGGCGCATATCCATCAAGAATAGCAGCTATTTCAGATGCTTTATGTGACGTTTTATTGGAGGAAGAAGAGAACAGAGATCTTGAGATTGATACTATTGTTGGCATCGCAATAAACGGCATTCCATATGCTACATTCATTGCAGATAAATTAGGATTTGAACTTGCGGTTTTCCGACCACATTATGAAAAATCAGGAGCTTTTTCCTCAAATTATGCAAGCATAGAAGGAAAGAACATTGTTTTTGTGGACGATGTAGTAGGAACTGGTGATACTTTCAAAGGTGCCATAAAAACTACGAAAACTGAGAAGGGTAAACCTATATTGTGCCTGGCTGTTTTAAATAAAAAGGCTCAGAACGACATAGCAGGAGTACCTCTCCGCGCACTCATAAGAGCAAGAGTGATTTAACCTAGTTTTATCTCTTGGAGAAATCAACAATGCATTGGGCTGACGTTTTAGCAGGCAAGCTAGTTAAGGAAAACAGGAAACATGTTCTGGCTACAGGAATAACTCCATCTGGCCCTATCCATATTGGAAACATGCGGGAGATTCTAACAACAGATGCAGTTTACAGATCGCTGACTGATAAAGGTGTAGATGCTGATTTTATCTACGTTGCAGATGATTATGATCCTCTAAGAAAAGTCTATCCATATCTTCCCAAATCTTACGAAAAATACGTTGGAAAACCCATCTCTGAGATTCCATGCCCATGCGGAGATCACAAGAGTTATGCAGATCATTATTTGACTTCATTTTTAGATTCTTTGAAGGAAATTGGGGTAAAACCTCTCGTTTATAGGGCAAGCGAGATGTATAAAAATGGAGATTACAAAGAATCGATTCAAATAGCTTTAGAAAATGCCGACAAAATAAGAGAGATTATAGAAGAAATATCGAAGAGAAAACTCCCAAAAGAGTGGATTCCTTTTAACATTCAATGTGAAAAATGTGGGAGGCTGTCTACTGCAAAACCAATTCTATATGAGTATCCAATCATCGAATACAAATGCGATTGTGGATATGAAGGGGAAGTAGATATAAGGAAAGGAAATGTTGGAAAACTTCCATGGAGAGTTGATTGGCCTGCCCGATGGAAAATGCTTGGTGTAACATTTGAACCGTGTGGAAAAGATCTTGCCACAGTAGGTGGAGCAAGAGATACTGGAGCAAAAATTGTGGAAGAAATATATGACTATCCTCACCCGGCATTGCTTGTTTATGAATTCATCTTGCTAAAAGGGAAAGGTGCAATGCATAGCTCCAAAGGTACCGCTTTAAGTTCTGAAGAAATGCTGAAAATGACCCCTCCAGAGGTATTAAGATTTTTACTTATGAAAAACCAGCCGGGTAAACACATTGTATTTGACTCGGGACTTGGCTTACTTAGTCTGGTTGACAAATATGATAAAGAGGAACGAGCATATTTTGGAAAAGAAGAAGAAACTAAAGGAATGAAAGATTTGAAGAAAACCTATGAACTTTCACAACCTTACCGTATTCCAAAAACCATTCCATACCAGCTTCCATATAGGCATTTAGTAACCATTGCCCAAATAGGAAAAAATTGGGACGAAGTGAAAAAAATCCTTTTACGAACTGGACAAATTTCAAAGAATTTGAAAAAGGAAGACGAGGGGCATTTAAAACAAAGAACAGAGAATGTAAGATACTGGCTAGGCAATTTTGCGCCAGATATGGTAAAATTTGAAGTGAAAAAGGACATGCCAAATGTAAAACTAACGGTGGAACAAAAAAAGTTTCTATCATCACTTGCGGTAACATTATCGTCCCCTGCATGGGAAGCAGAAAACATCCACAATGCAATTCATGAGACGTCAGAAAATGAGAAAATTCAGATGAAAACGGCTTTTAAAACAATTTATCAAATCCTGCTTGGACAGGAGAATGGACCGCGTGCGGGATACTTTTTATCAAATCTAGACAAAGATTTTGTTTTGAATCGATTTGAAGAAGCAATTAAATAGGGAATCTACTCTTAATAAGCATGGTTCATGAAAATTTACTTAGAGGTTTACGGTTGCACGGCGAATAAAAGTGATGCAAGTCTAGTAAAAGGTCTTTTAAAAGAAGAAAGTCATGAAATCGTTGAAAAAATAGATGATTCTGATGTAATTGTTCTACTCACATGCACTGTTATAGGAACCACTGAACAGCGGATGTTATCACGGTTGAGGGAATTTAAAAAAACGGGTAAGAAAATTATTGTAACTGGATGTATGGCATCTGCTCAGCCTGATTTAGTTAAATCCATTGTACCAAACGCACAGTTACTATCACCCCAGTACGTTTATAACATTCTTGGTCTGCTTGATGATAAAAAAGTATTCTTCAAGATGAGAAATAAAACACTCTTGCCAAAATATTATGCGAATATAGCTGCCCCTATTTCCATCGCCGAAGGATGCATGTTCTCATGTTCCTACTGCATTACTTCCATTGCAAGAGGTAAATTGAAAAGTTATCCAATAGATGAAGTCGTACAAGATGTATGCTCTGCATTAAGACAGGGCTGCAAAGAAATACAACTTACCGCCCAGGATACCGGTTCGTACGGTCTAGATTCAGATCATAATCTTGGTGAGCTACTAACCAGCGTTTGTAAGGTCAAAGGAGATTATAGAATAAGGGTTGGAATGGCGAATCCATATACCATCTTGGAAAATCTTGATTCTACCATTCAAGCCTTCAATAATACCAAAATTTACAAATTTCTGCACATACCAGTTCAATCTGGAGACGATGGCATATTGAAAAAAATGAATAGAAAATACACAGTCGACGACTTTCTAGAAATAATTAAAAAATTTAGAGAGAAATATGTAGATTCTACTATTTCAACCGATATCATCGTTGGTTTTCCAACTGAAACAGATGAACAATTTCAACATACAATTGATTTGCTAAAAATTGTAAAACCCGATATTACCAATGTTACACGGTATTCTTCACGACCTCATACTAAAGCCAAAGTAATGGAAGGTAGAGTAAGAACTGATGTGGCCAAAGAACGCTCAAGAATTTTAACCAAACTATGTATGGAATTATCAAAGGAAAACAACCGTAGACATGTTAGGAGAAAATATACCGTGCTTATAACCGAAAAGGGAAAAAACAATACAGTCATAGGCAGAACAGAAAACTATAAACCTGTTGTAATCAGAGAAAAAGCAGAGATGGGGAAAATTACACCTGTTATAATAACGGATGCTGCTTCAACATATCTTTTCGGAAGGCTTATATAGAGTCGCAATATTTGTGAATTTGTGGAAGGGATGATGATTCGAGTAGCAATTAACGGTTTTGGAAGGATAGGGAGAAATGTCTTACGGGCAGCGTTAGGACATTCTCAATACGGAAAAAAATTTGAAATAGTAGCAATAAACGATCTCGGAAATACTGAGATACTTGCCCACCTTCTCAAATACGATTCTGTATATGGGAAATTTGATGGTGAGATACATGCCAAAGAAGATGGCATCGAAATTAATGGAAGACAAATTAAATTTTTCTCACAAGTGAACCCCTCAAAGCTACCTTGGAACAACCTAGATATTGACGTTGCTGTCGAATCTACGGGCTTATTTCGCACGCGAGAAGGGGCATCAAAACATCTTGAAGCAGGGGCAAAAAAAGTGATTATCTCCGCTCCAGCAAAAGACCCAGATTTAACAATTGTATTAGGTGTAAACGAACATCTATATGATATGGATAAACACAATATCATATCAAATGCATCATGTACAACCAACAGTCTAGCACCACCGGTAAAAGTTTTAAACGACAACTTTGGGATTGAACAAGGATTTATGACAACCATTCATTCATACACTGGTGATCAGCGCATCCTTGATTTCCCACATAAAGATCTCAGAAGGGCGCGGGCTGCTGCGGTTTCAATCATCCCAACCACAACCGGTGCTGCAAAAGCAGTAACTCTGGTCATACCAGAACTGAAAGGAAAAATTGATGGGATGGCAGTTAGAGTTCCCACACCAGATGGCTCTCTAACAGATTTCACTTGCCTCTTGAAAAGAGATGTAACCAAGGACGAAATTAATAACGCATTCAGAAGCGCGGCTGAATATAATCTCAAAGGAATAATGCAATATTCTGAGGAGCCGCTTGTTTCAGTTGATATAGTGGGTAATCCACATTCTGCAATCATAGATGGATTAAGCACCAAGGTAAATGGAGAACATGGAAACTTTCTCAAAATACTTTCATGGTATGACAACGAATGGGGCTACTCCTGCAGACTCGTAGATTTGATAAACTATGTATATTCGGGCAACTATAAAACAACAAACGAATTTGAAATGGTTAGAGAATTATATAAGTAGACTTATGCACTAGGTATGTCATAATTTTAATTGAAACATAACTAGTAAAGCTAAATTCTTATGATTACATGAATAGATTAGTTCTATTATAGATTAAACAATTATTATGTTCTACAATATTAGATGTAATAAGGAAAAATGTTATGTAAATGCTTAATTATGCTAAATCATAAGATTTATATCGATTATATATTAAATAAACAAGGAAGATGAAAAAACTATATAACTGCCATTGGGTTTTTATTTTCTACCCATGAAAGATAAATCAATTGAAAGTTATAAAAGTAGTACAGAGAGCCCCTTTTCATTTTTACCAAGGGACATATCATTAGATGATGATGGATTTCATGGATCGGAGGCCCCTCGTTTTACGGAATGGTGGTATTTTGATGGTGTATTCGATAATGGTTATAGCCTTCAAATGAGTGTAAGATTGCTAGGTATTATAAAAAAGCATCTTGTTCTAGTTTTTCAAAGGTTAGATATCTACAAGGATGGAAATCTTTTACAACATAACAAAAAAAGATATTCTTTTAAGAATTTCAAAGCATCTCGTGATTTTCCTAAAGTAAAATTAGCTGATATGCAAGTTATTAAAGGGGACATCGATAAAACCAATGGTAACTTAGTATATGATCTCTCTTTTAAAATAAAGGATACATCTGCAAATTTACGATTTGAAGGATGTACAAAAGGTTGGAAAGGAACGAATCCTGGTGGTGATTGGTGGGCAGTCATCCTACCAAGAGCAATTGTAAATGGAATTATTGAGATTGATGGAAAAGAGATTAATGTCCAAGGATTGGGATATCATGATCATAATTGGGATGTTCGGGGATCTGCTGCAAAAATTAACCATGGTTGGTTCTGGGGAAAAATAAATTTTAAAAGTTATACCATGACTTGGGCAACTATTTTTAAAAATAGATTCTTAGGTCAACCATTGTTAGTAATAAATGAGAATGACCATGGATATATGAATATAAAACCAGAAAACATTAAATTTATTGGTGATGATTTACGGTTAGAAAACGGAAATTATATCCCCCATCAATTCCTTTTAGAAGCGAATACTGAAAATGTTACTCTTCATGTAAAAATGAAATTGTTAAAAATACATCATGTGAAAATCATGTTAAAACATCATTACTGGAGATATCATATTTCTTGTAAAGGTTCAGTAATAGTAAATTCGAAAAAAGAAAACATTGATGAAACTCATATTGCAGAATTTATTATGTTTAAATAATTATGATCAGCAGGATGTAAATAAAATTCCTATGTAAATATGAATTTCTATTACATTTTTTTATACTCGTGGTTGTAATGGTTTTCCATAGAGAATTTTATTAAAAACAGTATACCATGTAACAGGAAATATAAGAAGAAACAGAGTGATTTCTAAACCTAGAATAGGATACAACATTACAATTAGCAAAATTCCTGAAGCAGCATTTATTCCACTATATAATCTTTTCATTTTTGATCTATCAAATATTTTAAGATGTAAGAATTTATAGGAACCGCCAATTACTGCAGCTAAAAAAATAATTGTAATAATCTGAAGTATATATTTTTCGGATAACCAGAGATTTATTTTTGATTCAAAACCTAATAAAAGAATAGTAAAAATATAAATTATTCTGAGACTGTAAGCAAATGCTAAGAATTTTCTAGTAACAATAAGCTTATTTTCTTTAACTTTCACACCCATTATCGTCGCTAAAGTTTTTGCTCCACTTAGATAGTCATGATCTACATCTTTAAGTCCCCCCTCTACAACATTAATAAAAACAATATCAAAAAAGAATATTAAACATACAATGTAAATCAAGTTTGTAAATGGATTATTGACTGTACTTGCTCCAAATAAGCAAAAAACAGTAACAGTTCCAGCTACTATTAAATCTGAGCCGATTATTTTCTTACCATAGAAATTATATATAATTGTTAACAATGTAGCTAATATTAGTAAAAATATTGATCGTAAATATGGAAAGAATATTATTGTAAGGGAATAAGTAAAAAATCCTGTTACAAATGCAATTATTAAGGCATTCTTTTTAGTTATAGCACCGCTGACAAGAGGTTTCTTTTTTAGTTCATTGGATTTTTTATCAACCTCAATATCTGCATAATCATTTAAGATATATCCACAAATATGACCAAAAACACCTATTAGAAAAATAACTAGTAATAATGATAAATTATATTGACCCATTATCAAAGCGCCGATTAAAATGATTGTTACTTCCATTGATACTGCATGAAATCTAAATAAACGAAAATATTCTAGAATTGTATGTATTAATCTCATCATTATCTTCTCTGATTATTGTCCTGATATATCATTGCATAGAAGGCTTTATATTTAAATATACAGTTAAGTCGAAATTAATTATAGATATAAATTGTAGTAAAAAAATTTTATAACATAGATTACATAAACAAGATAAAAATATAACATGGATTCCAATTGAAAAATTTTAAATAACTTTATTTAATCTAATTTCTTTAGAAATGATATGTTTAACATTGTTATAATAGGTGGAAATCTAGCAGGAGCTTCTGCTGCTATCAATGCATCTATAAAAGTTAAGAATGTAGCATTAGTTGAAAGGCATGAGGAACCGATTTTTCCTGCTCATTGCGGTGAAGGTTTAGCAGATGTTACAGCAGATTTTTTAGAGTTAGATAAAATTGGATGCTATAAAAATCAGATAAATAACGTTGAAATTGATGTTTCAAAAATGAAAAAATATACGTTTAAATTGAGAAAACATAAGATGTATATTTTTGATAGAAACTTTTTGGAAAAGAAATTATTAAAAAAAGCAGAAAAAAATGGTGTTGAGCTATTTACTGGAATAAGTATGCGGGGTTTCAATCCCCCCAATGAAATAGTTTTAGATAATGATATGATAAAGGGTAAATTAATAATAGACGCAAGTGGAATAGCATGTCAAGTTGGAAGACGAATGGGGATCAAAACGAGATTGCAACCTGAGGATGTAGGGGTGTGTATTCAAAGTAGAGTTGAAAGTAATTTTAAAGCTGATACCATAAAAATGTGGTATCATAAACCTTATGCCCCTTTTGGTTATGCCTGGCTTTTTCCGGTTAATAAAAATATGGCAAACATAGGCCTTGGAATACCTGGAGGACAAAAATTAGATTTAAGTAAATTACTGAATGAATATATTTCGTATATTGTTAATAGCAATTATAATATTGTTAATACTTTTAGATCATGTGTACCTTCCTCCTTACCTCTCCAAAACTTAACAAAAGACAATGTAATGTTCGTTGGAGATGCTGCAAGATTAGCTGATGCAGCCTTAGGAGGAGGAATTCAAAATGCAATTTTTTCTGGAAGTTTGGCAGGTACTATTGCCGCTGATTATATTAAAGGTAAGATTTCTTCTTTAAATGTTTATCAAAAGGCGATGGAATATAAAACCGATAGACTTCGAAAGGCATATTATCGGAAAAGTAAACTTACCACTGATGAAAAATTTATAAAAGCTTATAAAAGAGCATTTTTAATGCTATCTTTTTTAGATAGAGCATCTCCTAATTTATTAGAAAATCGTGTTGCAAAAATCATGAAGAAAGATATTTCAATTTTTGAACAGTTTCAATAAAAATCTTTTATCTAACTCGACATAGTGTCATATGAACCAATAGGACTTTGTCAAATTTATAGAATTTAGACAATTAGAAAGGATTATATTTTAAATTCCTATTACAATCTAAAAATCAAACAACTGATTGATAAATTGGATTAAAACTGAATACAACAAGTCAGTTTTATGGTTTTGAAGTTTATGGGAAAAACTCCTTGTGAATATATGATATGGGATGTACTTCCAGTTATACGAAAGGAGTTAGTATGCTGTATTGTCCACAATTTTGGTTTAAGTCAAAAGGAAGCCGCTGAAAAAATGGGATTGACACCTGCAGCCATTAGTCAGTATAAATGTCATAAACGAGGTATACCCATAATCAATGATGAAAACATCATGAAAGAGATTAATTTTTCTGCTGCACTAATTGTTCAAAAAGGAGAAACGGTTGTAGGTTCTGAGATATGCAGGATTTGTAAACTCATAAATTCCAAGGGGTTACAAACAATCGAATAAATCAGCTCTCTTTGATTTTCTTCAACACGGAAATCTGTTTTTGTCACAGATGGCTGCCAATTAACACGCTCACGTAAAATAGTAAAACATGGATTTTGGAGTTTATACCACCATATACAAAAAAACTTACTTTGATATATCAATAAAAATTGTGTAAATCAATAGGAAAATTCGGCAATTGTCGTGAAAATTGTGGAAAACTTTATAAGCTTATTAACAATTGTTAATTTGTGAGAGTCTGAAGAAAAATAGTAACCTGTATCCCATATCCTCAGTCAGCGTCTTTTTTTCCAATTATTTGCCTTCTTTAATGAGACTCTCACTTCCTCCCTTTACCAAGCAATTAAATTCAACAAATAATTACTATTTTTTTCTATAACATTGTATAATCAATTCAATAAATCTGACAAAGTCAAGCTAAGCTATATGTTTAAATAAATACTCATGATAACGTTTTTCTGTGGAGGTTTTGCTGTATGAAAGAGTTCAATACTTTAGATGATTTTGACGTAGAAAATAAGACTGTTTTGCTAAGAGTAGATTTTAATATGCCTCTTGACAAAAACACCCTTGAAATTCTTGATACTACAAGAATTAAGCTTGTTATTCCAACAATAAAAGAATTAATAGAAAAAAACGCAAAGATTGTAATACTTGCCCATCAGGGAAGATATGGGAGCTGGGATTTCATATCTTTAGAAAAACATGCAAATGCATTAGAAGGATTGCTGGGAAAAGAAGTGAAATTTGTGGATGATATTTTTGGAGAGAAAGCAAAAGATACGATAAAAAATCTTGGTTATGGAGATGTGTTATTTTTAGATAATGTCAGGAAATTCTCCGGTGAAACAGAAAAAAAATCTGCTGAAGAACATGCAAAATCAGAACTTGTACAAAACCTATATCCATTGGCTGATTTTTTTGTAAATGATGCTTTTGCCGCGGCCCATAGAGCTCAATGTTCACTCATTGGTTTTACTGAAGTGTTACCGTCATGTGTAGGTAGACTCATGGAAAAAGAGCTTACGACACTGGAGAAAGTTGTAAAAAATCCTAAAAAACCATGCATCTTTTTGTTTGGAGGAGCAAAATTTTCTGATGTGATTGTCACGATTGAACGTGTTCTAAATAACAAAACCGCAGATAAGGTTATGCTCACTGGATTGCCTGCCAATGCATTCTTAAAAGCGGAAGGTTACAATCTTGGAGAAAAGAACGAATCGGCATTGCTTGAAGAAGGAAAGCCAGAACAATTCCAAGAGATCAAAAAAGTTTTAACTTCATTTAAAAATGATATTTATCTCCCCGTAGATTTTGCAGTATCGGAAAATGAAGAAAGAAAGGAAATAACACTTGAGGAGTTGCCAAGTGAACATAACTTATTTGACATAGGTGAAAAAACTATAGCGGAATTCGAGGAGATTTTAAAAAAGGCAAAAACTGTCTTTTTATCCGGTCCATGTGGAGTTTTTGAAAAACCTTTATTCAAGAAGGGGACAATGAAAATATTCAACTTTGTAGCAAATTCAGATGCATTTTCCATCGTTGGTGGTGGACATACCGTCGCAGCGGTGGAGCAAATGAATCTCAGAGATAAAATGTCCCATATCAGTACAGGTGGCGGTTCACTTGAAAAGTTTATGATGGGTGAAAAACTAGTTGTTGTCGAAGCTCTTAAAAATGCAAAAAATAAAAGATTGGTGAAGTATAGTTAAGGGAGAAACAGTCAAATAATCGTGTTGTTTACATTTTTTGTTTTAGGGGCTGGTAGATCAGTTCGGAAGATCGCCACCTTCGCAAGGTGGAGGCCGCGGGTTCAAATCCCGCCCAGTCCATAGATAGGATTACTGACAATTCTATAGGAGAATATCTATCTTTTTTGGAGCTAAAAGGTGTTACAAAAGGACACATAAATGAGGTTGAGAGATACTTAAAAAACTACAAAAAGTATATACTTTCTGTCGTTGACAAGCAAATAAGTTATAGCTAAATCAACGTCCAGTGGAAAAAACAAATAAGATGAAAGAATTGGTAGTGACCCGATAACGGGTTGATATTAAATACAATGACTGCTATACCCATATGATACTATGGGAAATAGAGGACCAAAACCAAAGTTCATAGATATTGCTTGCCCCAATGATTCCTGTGCAGATATGGGTAAAGCGGGGCTTGGAAATATTATCGGTAACGGGACTTATCAAACAAAGAGCGGTGCGGTGCGAAAATACATTTGTAAATCCTGTGGCAAGGTGTTTTGCGATAGAACCAATACCGCGTTTTTTGATCTAAGAACCAAGGATGAAAAGGTTCTTATCGGGCTGAAAATGATCATCAAAGGCATCAGTCTAAGGTCAGTAGCTGAAATTCTGGATGTCAAGCTGGATACGGTCAGAGGATGGCTGTCAAAAGCAGCAGATCATAGCGAGGAAGTAAACAAAGTACTTCTCAAGGATCTCAATGTATCAAGAGTTGAACTCGATGAACTCTGGACATTTGTCAAAAAAAAACAGTTCCGAGAATGGAAGAATATGAAGATGATGGAACTTGGGTCTGGTTAAGTTATGCACCAGAATGTTGTTTGATAATCGCACATCATATTGGAGAACGAAAGCAAAAATCAGCAGATAAAATTATCAATACGACAAAGGAACGTCTTTCTTCACTACCACTTTTTTCTTCTGATGGATTGTATTTCTACAAACATGCTTTGTTGAAAGCCTATGGCTATCTTAAAAAATTCAAACACAATGGGAAAAGGGGACGCCCAAAAAAGCCAAAATGGATTCCGCATCTAGATTTGAAATATGGTCAAGTCATCAAACACCGAAAAGGTCGCCATCTGGTCAAAGTTGAAAAGAGAATCATATTTGGTAGAAATATCGACTTGAAAGATATTAGCACCAGTTTGTTGGAAAGACTAAATCTAACATTCAGACAAGATAATAATCGAATATCCAGAAAGACAATTGGATTCTCAAAAGAGCTGTTTGGACTTGACGATCAAATGATGTTGTATTGTGCGAATTTCAATTTTTGCAGACCCCACCTGTCATTGTCCTATGTTGATAATTCGGGTAAAAAGAAATTGAATTGTCCCGCCAAAGAATACGGGTTGATCAAGCACAATTGGTCATTGAAGGAATTGCTAACATTTCCTTATTATAAAACATCAACTAACTAAAGGGTCACTACCAAAAAATGCGAAAGGCAAAAAACATACACCTGGATTGGACACTTAAATGTCTGCTTTTAATCTGTTTTGTAGTTTTCACAAAAAGAAATAAAGTTATAAAATATTATTGCATTCAAGTTACTGGAATGGGGTCATAAATGAATGAAAAAGACAAAAAGGAGTTTTTAAA
>CAZXHI010000190.1:0-1770 GCA_964640555.1 uncultured Thermoplasmatales archaeon
GTTGAAGTAAGAGAATATAATGGAGAAGACTTATCATCAGTATATGATTTCAGAGAAAATTCTATAAAAGGACCTCAATACATTGACAGAGAAAACTATACACTCAAAATTACGGGTCTTGTAAAAAATCCAAAAACGTACATTTATGATGAAACAATCAACGATTTTCAAAACTACAAAAAGGTAATAACTCTTCATTGCGTTGAAGGCTGGAGTGTTAAAATACTGTGGGATGGAATTCTTGTGGAGGATCTAATTGAAGAATCAGAACCACTTGAAAACGCAAATATAATAATTTTCCATGCATATGATGGCTATACTACGTCCTTGCCAATTGAGTATGTAAATGATAACAATATTGTTCTTGCATTTAAAATGAACAATGTTACGCTACCTCCTGAAAGAGGATGGCCCTTTCAACTTGTTGCAGAAAGCAAATGGGGCTATAAATGGATCAAATGGATCACAGAAATTGAACTATCAGATGACATTGATTATGAAGGTTACTGGGAACGTAGAGGATATTCAAATAACGCTGATTTAAATAAGAGTTACTTCGATTAATAATGGGATATTATGGATACATATCGGTTAATTAGAAAAAGTGTGCATTACTTATTATTAGTTTTTACAGTAATCTTTATTATCACTGGATTTGGTATAACTGAATATAGAATCATAGAATCTATTACGTTTTCTGTACTTACAAAGCCGGTTTCACATCTAATTCATTCCAATCTTATTATTCCATTTGTCATTCTTTTAATACTTCATGTTTTGTTATCAATAAAATCTAAATTTTTTAAAGAACTATCAGCAGGTCTGCAATAAATGAAGGAAAAAATTAAAAAAACAAAGGAAAAATGGAAGGAAATTCTCACATCAGAAGAATTTCATGTTTTACGTGAAAAAGGAACAGAACTTCCTTTTAGTGGAAAATTTGTTTATAATAAGAATAAAGGCGTCTACGTGTGTGCAGGATGTAGTAACAAACTGTTTTCTTCTGATAAAAAATTTGATTCAGGGAGTGGTTGGCCGAGTTTTTGGGATGTTATTTCAAATAATAGTGTTGAATTAAAGCCTGATCATAGCTTTGGTATGAAACGTATTGAGGTTGTTTGTAGTCGTTGTGGTGGTCACTTGGGTCATGTTTTTGATGATGGTCCACAACCAAGCGGGAAACGTTTTTGTATTAATTCTTTAAGTCTTGACTTTGAAGAAAAAAAATAATTTATTTTCTACAGCTTGTACGACCTTGTTTTTTGAGGTATTTTTGATGGTATTCTTCTGCAGGATGGAATTTTTTTGCAGGTGTTATCTCTGTTTGAATTTTTATACCAATGTCTTTTTCTTTTTGTTTTTTTGATTGCTCAGCTATTTGTTTTTGTTCTTGAGTGTGATAAAATATCGCTGATCTGTATTGTGTTCCTATATCTGATCCTTGTCTGTTTTTTTGTGTTGGATTGTGTATCATCCAGAATGTTTCAAGTAGTTGTTCATATGTTATTTGTTTTTGATTATATATGATTTGTACTGCTTCTGCATGTCCTGTTTTATCTGTGCATACTTGTTCATATGTTGGGTTTTTAGTTTTTCCTCCAGTGTAGCCTACTGTTGTTTTTTCAACTCCTTTTGTTTTTTCAAATACTGCTTCTATTCCCCAGAAACATCCTGCTGCAAATGTTGCTTTTTCCATGATTAGTATTAATTATGAATTAATGATATTAATAGATAATGGAGGCGATACCTAGCCGGTTTTAGACGGACCTG
>CAZXHI010000191.1:0-14199 GCA_964640555.1 uncultured Thermoplasmatales archaeon
AAAAAGGATTAAAGACGTTTTGAAAGTAATTCACAGGCAAAGTCGCTAGTTTACAAATAATTTAATATACTTTCAAGAGTTACTCGCCAAGAAATAATGTGGCAATAACATCCAATATAAATTATTATTAGAAAGATAAAATTAATATATTGGCTTGTTATCCCGAAAGGATACTGCAGAAAAAATCAAGTTAAAAGATCAGTTTAAGGAGAAACGGACATGGTAGAGTTTAAGGTAGTAATAAATGACACGAAAAACGGTAAATCACATCAGGTGCAGGTTAGTGGGCATCATGCCAACTCATTAATAGGTAAAAAAATTGGTGATGAAGTAGATGGAATCTTCATATCACTCCCTGGATACAAGCTACAGGTTACTGGCGGAACTGATAAAAATGGATTTGCAATGAGAAGGGACCTCCCAGGAATGAGCAGAAGAAGATTATTATTAAGTAAAAGTTCTGGATTTAAACCAAAGGAAAAAGGACTTAGGAAGAAAAAATCTGTTAGGGGGAACACGGTAAATCAGGACATCGTCCAAATAAATATGAAGGTTACTAAACACAGCTCTAAGCCTATAGACAAACTTATCAACATAGAAAAAAAAGATGAGGGCGAGAAAAAAGAGGAGCAATAATGAGTTTACCAAGTCAACCTGAGATAAATATAGGTATGATCGGTCATGTCGATCATGGAAAAACAACGCTTTCTCAGAGATTAACCGGAAAATGGACTGATGAACACTCTGAGGAATTAAAGAGAGGCATATCTATAAAGTTGGGTTATGCTGATGCTGCATTTTATAAATGTCCTAATTGCGATGATCCTCAATGTTATGGCACTACAAAGAAATGCTCATTGTGTGGCGGTACTGCTGAGTTATTGCGTGTTGTTTCTTTTGTTGACGCACCCGGCCATGAGACACTTATGGCAATTATGCTTTCTGGCGCTGCTATTATGGATGGTGCTGTGCTTGTTATTGCTGCAAATGAGCAATGTCCTCAGCCTCAGACTAGAGAACATCTAACCGCCCTTGATATAGCAGGTATAAAAAATGTTGTCATAGTACAGAACAAAATAGATTTAGTATCTGAAAAAAATGCTATAAAGAATTATGAGCAGATTCTGAAATTTGTCGAAGGTACCTGTGCAGAGAATGCACCAATTATACCCGTGAGTTCTCACCACGATGTTAATATTGAGGTACTTATTAAGGCAATGGAGGAACATATTCCTACCCCTAAAAGAGATTTGAACAAAACCCCGTTAATGTATATAGCCAGAAGCTTTGATATTAACAAACCTGGGGCAAGACCTAGTGAATTGAAGGGAGGTGTAATGGGTGGATCATTACTTCAAGGTGTTCTGAAAAAAGGTGAGGAAATTGAAATAGCCCCGGGCAGGAGAATCGAGTCAGAAGGTAAAAAAACCTTTGAAAAGATCAGAACGACCGTTGATTCTTTAATTACGGGCGGTAAGTCTGCAAAAGAGGCTAAACCCGGAGGACTAATTGCTATCGGAACAAGCCTTGACCCGGCCAGAACAAAATCAGATTCTTTTGCAGGTAGAGTAGTTGGTAGACCTGGAGAGCTACCAGAGACGTTGGAAAGTTTTAATTTATCCATAACTTTACTCAAGAGGGTAGTAGGAACCGTAGAAGAAAAAAATGTTGAACCAATAAAAACAAATGAACCACTCATGCTTACTATTGGCACAGCCACTACAGTTGGAATCGTGTCAGAGTTCCATGGAGAAAAGATTGGTGTTAAATTAAAATTACCTGTTTGTGCTGAAGAAGGACAAAGAATTGCGATAAGTAGAAGGATTGACAGTAGATGGCATCTGATAGGATATGGGGAAATAGAGAAGAAAAAATAGTTATTCTCGATAGTAACGCCACAATGATGCTTTTTGAATTTTCTATTGATTTAGAGGATGAGTTAACCCGGTTACTGGGAAAATATCATATGGTTGTTCCTAAACCAATTATCAAGGAATTAGAATTTTTGTCAAAGCACGGAAAAGGTAAAAAAAAGTTTATTGCAAGACCCGCTTTGGAGTTTGTAAAAAGATATGATGTAGTCGATATAGATGAAAAGGGAGATAATGCTGTTATGCATTTGGCCAAGAAACTTTCTGGGATTGTTTTGACTAATGACCGTGAATTGAGAAAGAGACTCAGAGCGAAATCTTTGCATGTTATATACCTGCGAGGAAGAAATCGATTGGTTTTAGAGTAGGGGTACATACTTGTTTGGAAAGTTTTTATAAATTAGACCTGCATTCCAGGTTACAAATTCATCATTTGAAATGTCGGGGTGGCTCAGCCTGGTTAGAGCGCCTGACTCATAAGCACAGCTGAAGGGTTCGTCATTTAGCTATTTTGCTAAGATATCAGGAGGTCGCGGGTTCAGATCCCGCTCCCGACATTAACATATTTTACCTTTAATTTTTAAGTATCCTCTGATTTGCTCACGAAAAATTGAATTTTCCTCTAAAAATTAGATCGTTCGGACAATTGAAGAAAATAGTATCTGGCCAATGATGATTGTAATAGTCAAGACCATGACTGCTGTTGGCATAATCTTTCCAAGAGAGTACATATATTCTGCTTTATCATCACCCTCATCAATACCATTCGTAAATCTAGTTATAAGAAAAACAAGTTCGATTATATATATGCCCACTACAAGGACAAAGTATTCGGGACGGACGTTTTCTAGAGTAAACGCATCAGTGATACTTGCAAAGGTATTTGAGTATCCACCTGCAAATGTTTCGGTGGAAAGTTTGCTAGCCATGGAGTGAATAATATTTGATATTAACTTAGTGATAGCAAGAGTTACGCCAGCTATCAAAGGGGCGAAAACTGCAGCGGTTGATCTCAGGGTAGATGTAAGGGAGCAAAGCGTGTCTTTTATCTTGCTTTCAACCTGTTGCAATTCCTTAAGATGATCAGCTATGCGAATAATAGAGATACTTACAGATCTCTGGCTCTTATGAATGCCCTCTACAAACAAACGCATAATTGCTCTAATGCGATCAGAATAAACATGCCTCAATGACCCATATTCTGAACTGAACAATGCATCCCGGATGTTGGTATGCATTGCTGTTAGATTATAGCTAGTATGACTAAAAACCTTAGCAATTTTTGCACCTTCCATGGTACTTGCCGCATACATAAAACTTTCTTCAGGTGATTTTTCCTCACTAATTCGTTTACCAAGAATATAAAGCGCATCGCTGAATTCTTTTTCCATCTGTTTAATGTTGTCTCTTATTTTCTTATAAGGTCGGTACACGCTTAGACTGTAAAGCATAACTGTTGCAGCAATACCCCATATGATAAAAAGCGTTACCGGGAAATAACTATTCAAACCATTTGGATTGGAAATAAAGTTTAGAATTTCATTGGATGAGTTGCCCGGCATAAACATTGGAATCGCCATGAACAGGATACCAGGCATAGCAATCAGTAAACCAACGACTAGGGATATAATCAATCTTTTATGTTTATCAATACCTACCAGATCAGGATGATTGCTAGGTATAACAGGCGGATTGAAAGTTGCAGGCCTAGATAGAAGAATTTTACGAGTATATAAAAAGACAAACAACGGAAGGATTATATCATACAAGAAAAAGACCTGGAATATGGTAACATTCATCCCTACCAATCCAGCAGCGGGGAGCATAGCAATTAGTGAAAGAGGAATCATAATTCCTATGGAATAGATGAACATTGTAGGTTGATGTAATTTGCTAGCAAACTGATTCATCAGATCCCTGGTACCATCCAAACCTACGTCAAGGGCCCTGTTAAGTGTGATTAATCTTTGTGCCTCTTCGGGTTCCTGTATGGAACTCCGTATCAGATGTAACGCTCTTTTAAAATGATCACTCCACCTACCCCAATAATCCGCAAAATCTGTTAATGCATCATTAATCCCGTGATAAACCCTAATTTCCATATCCCAAAGCATTTTGCGCAGATCTCTTACAAGAGACGTGGAGGATTCTGAAGCTGCGAATTTTACACTGTTCTCAAGATTGGGTACAAGCTTAAGATACATCACAAGGTAACTCAACACTTCAGGAATGTCACCAAGAGAATGGATATTCACATATCGCGCATATGTTTTAGGATAATTGGCAAGCAAATTCATTATAATGAGTGGAAGAAAACTAGACGTGATTATCATAAGTAGCAATGTCAAAGTGTCAATCGCCCCAATGTTAAGACCATATGAGAGTATGACGATCAAGTCGATCATAAAAATAGTCATAAAAGAGATGAAAGCCCCCGCATGGGCAAAAACTAGTATGTCAAGTGGCTCAATATTAAATCCCGTAAAGTTGAGGGCATCCATGTATTCTGGTGTAAAATATTTCTTGATTTTTTGTCGTGTTCTCTTGTTGTCTCTTGCCATCCATGAAAAATATTTTTTGGCAAAAAACACTCCTTTTTCAAACCAATGTGTGTTTACATTCATGCTACTTTTCTTCCAGCATATTCTTTAAACCATTCCATCCACTTGCTTCTTACAATGTTGTAGTCCACTTCACCACTCCGCATTTTACTTTCTTCTATGAACATCCAAAGAGCATTGTTAGCATCGCGATTTACGGGTGCCTCAAGTAATTCCTTGTTATTTTTGCCGTAGTTTACTATCGTTTTTTTGATATCGGTTCTGAGTTTTATGTTACGAAGAGCTTTTTCTACAGTGATTCCCCATTTCCTAGCAATGCTTCCTATTACCTCTGATTGCCCCATATCAAGTAAATCTGTAGAAATAAGTTCATCTTTTTCCGTGTTGTATATCATCATATCTTGGAATATACTGTCAGAATCAGGGTCTGTAGCCCACCCCGTTTTTGTGATTTCAGATATCTGAACAACCCTTCGTTTACGTTCTATTCCCCCCTCTATTCTTATAGGTGCTGTGATTACAACTGCATCTACTGCTTTGAATGATGTTGCTGGTACACCAATGTCATAGACTACCCTCTCATACACATCCCTAGTAGTCGACCCATGTATTGTTCCCATGATCAGATTACCTGCTGCTCCAACTCTCATGGCCTCAAATAAAACCTTAGCCTCAACACCTCGAACCTCACCTATTATCAAAACTGATTCACCCAAACGCAGGGCCGTTCTAAGTGCATCAGTAGGATTAACCTCAGTGGATCCTGAACCAGATGATATTGACTTAGTAATCAATGACTGCATCTTATATCCATATTTTTGAAGAATCTCAACTGGTATCTCAGCAGTGTCTTCGATAGTGAGAATCCTAAAACGCTGAGGAATCTCAAGTATTAAAGCACTAAGAAGAGACGTTTTACCAGCCCCGCGACTCCCAGCTACCAGGAGAGATGCTTGACCATCAATTAGGAAACTAAGAAAACCAGCAGCCTCTGGAGAAATCATTTTATTGGCGATAAAATGTGCAAGAGTCCAAGGTTTCTGGCGATGCTTCCTCAGCGCAAAAGCAATGCCATGAGGTGTAAGAGGATTACTGATCGCAGCTACACGGGTATGATAACTCGCGAGATCCATATCAAGTACAGGCGAAGCTTCAGAAAACGCTCTGCCACTAAGAGTTCTAAAACGAGAAGCAAGAGCATCAATATCGCCAACGGACAAGTATACATTAGATGTGTACTCCTCACCCTCAACTACAAGATGCAATGGATTATTTGCCACAGGTGCATTCACATAAATGTCCTGAATCCTAGAATCTAATAGAATATCCTCAAGAATACCAAAACCTGCAGTATAGCGTGCAAAGATATCGGCAAGATATTCAATCCTGTCCGCACCAATATCAAAATGATGCTCCTTAACAAATCCAGTTATCACTTGTTTTCCGAAATGCTGAAAGTAGTCTCTAGCAGTTTCTGCATCCATAAAAGAAGCATCTTTGGGCCTATGGCGTGAAAGATGCGACCTAACATTTTCTAGGAGATATAGCTCTCTACGGGGCAAATCATACTCAGGAGGAACAACAAAATAAAGTTTTTCAGGACGTGTTCTGAGAACATATAGTGAGATGTTTATGGGGCGCCCGCCTTTGCGTTTTACTTCGTATGATTCCATAAAGACAGCATCTGTGGGTGGCTCAAGCTGAATATAAGAATCAATAAAACTGGGTCTAACATATGGCCTTATGCAATTAGTATAAAGCAAATCACTGTCAATGTTTTTCTCTATACTATATTTTTTAAACTCTGCCTTTGAAACCATCTCAGCAATGATATCATTATATTTTCTCTCACATTCGTTACATTTTGTATCTAAAGATTTTTTTCGTTTCTGTATTTTTTCAAGGGCCGATAGGGCCTTAACTGGATTGGTTTTAGATGATTCAATTATTGTTTGTATCTCCTCGCGTCTGACTCCAGTACATTTTTTGCATTTCTCCAAGTCCCCAGTAGGAAATTCTAGATCGTTGTATACATCTATATTTTCAATAAAATGGGTAAGACCTTTGAGAATCTCAAGCGCTTCATCTCTGAAAATTTTAACAAAAACGTGGTTGAGAATAAGGCGATCTACCCCATGTTCTGTTTGAAGTATCTTAAAAATATTTGACCTGCAAATTTCATCAAATATCGTAGAATTTCCTATGTCGCAGTCCCTGCAGTTTACCGTCACTGTTTTAACATTTGTTTTTCTTATCGTAGTATACGAACAGAGTTTTTCCATCATTCTATTGTTTCCTCAGACGACAAAATATATAAATTGCAAATATATATTTTTCTAAATTAAATGGAGGTTAGTTGAGGTTGGAAAAAAATGCTCCTGTACCTATAGATATAGAGTGTGCTATGAAAAAGCAATATGTCCTGGGGCGTAAGGGGAAAAGGTTAGAGGGTTTGTTGAACATTGGGAGATATTATGCACTAGATTCATCTTTGGGGGCAGAAGTTAATGTGGATGTTTTGAGCCCACACATAATTCTAATTTGTGGCAAACGCGGTTATGGTAAATCATACACAATGGGTGTTTTTATAGAAGAAATTTCTCATCTTGAAAAGGAGATCAGAGATAACCTTGGAGTCGTCGTTATTGACACTCTTGGAATTTTTTGGACAATGCATTTTCCAAACACAAGAGATGCTGAAAAACTAAACGAATGGAACCATAAACCTGAGGGCATCGATATCAATCTCCTTGTATCAAAAGGGCATGTTGAGGAATATAAGAAAAGAGACATCAATGCACATGGCTTTTCCATCAGAACATCTGAGTTATCCCCATTTCATTGGTGCCAACTTTTCAATATTAAATCTACAGATCCTTTTGGGATTGTATTGACACGCGCTGTTCTTGAAATGCAGTCAAAATCTAACCAGTTTTCGATCTTTGATTTATTGGAATGCATCAAAAGCGATGAAAGAATTAATGACAATGTTAAGGGTGCTGCCGAGAATTTTTTAACCATGGCAGAGTCCTGGGACGTTTTTGATAGAGACGGAATGAGCATTAAAAACGTTGTAATTCGGGGTGGCATCACTGTTCTTGATGTCAGCTATTTGCCCGATCCAAATCTGAAGATCATATTAGCAAGTATTATCGGTGAAAAAATCTTTGAAGAACGTGTACGGGAGCGTAAAATTCATGAACTTAAGAAGATGGGATATGATGTAGAGGAAAAAGGTATCCCCATGGTTTGGCTAGCTGTTGACGAAGCACAGCTTTTCCTGCCAGATGACAAGAATGTCATAAGCAAGGATGTATTTATCAATGAATGGATGCGACAAGGGAGACAACCGGGTCTTTCCATGATAATGGCTACTCAGCGCCCTAGTGCTTTAGATCAGGAGGTTATGTCTCACTGCGATCTCATCATTTGTCATAGGCTTACATCCCAGGATGATATCTCTGCATTGAGTAGAATTCGTCCCACTTACATGCATGGTAATATCAAAGATTCTATCAGAAAGGTAGGAGATGAAAAAGGTGTCGCATTTGTAATTGATGATACCTCAGAGTCATCACATGTTATCAAGATACAACATCGCCGTAGTTGGCATGGTGGTGATGAGTCTCTTGCCATGGAACCGAAATCAAACTAATTCATATTGTCTGGATGGTACTGTTATGAGAAAAATGGATAATATTGCATCTGATATGATTCCTATTCGACTTATCATTAGCATAGCAGTAATTGCAGCTATGGTGATAATGATATCTGTTGGATACAACAATCTTATTGTCGTACTTGCTAAAAATCAGGTGGAAAATGAATGCAGAACTCTAGAGTCAAAGCTTTATACAATGATATCTAGCGGCATAGCCAGAAATGTGGATGAAATCAACAGTTGTGAGGGTACAAAAAGAACTCATACGTTTAATCTTCCAGACACCTTGATATTTCTAGCGTTTGGTGTGGATCCTGATCCAAATAATGACGGGATATTGGAGACTGGTTTGACATGTAATGGTTCAGTGATATTCTATAAGGTCATGGGCGACAATAAGCAAGTCATATGGTTACCTGACGAAGGATTTAGATTTAGAGAGGGAGAACTCGCTGATGACAAATGGATTATAAATGATGGAGAACAGGGTTTCATATCTAGTAATGGTGGAAAAACAACACTTACCTTCGAACTTGTGCAAAAAAACCATGAAATATATATACTCATCCAAGGCAACGATGGCATAGAGTTGTAAAATTTAAATTATATATTTAATATAAATTTTTGTTATAAAAATGAGAGATAGGGTTTTAATATGGAATTCTATACTGGGAGAAAAATAATGGGTGATTTACATGACTGAGAAAAATATCATTAAATCTGAAACAACAGTAAAGGCTTTCCCTATGTTTACGGCTGAACCTGCGGCGTTGGGCCTTATTGGTCTAGCAGTTGCAGCTCTTGTGCTAGCATCTACCGATCTTGGATTGGCATCAAGCTCTTCTAAATCGCTCATGATACCATGGGTCCTTTTCTTTGGTGCGACAGCCCAATTGATAGCAGGTGCGATGGAGTTTAAACGTAAAAATATCTTTGGAGCTACTGTGTTTACCACATACTCTATGACAATGTACTCCATATCACTAACACTATTTATCACTATCTTTACAGATGTTGAATTTGACATAACACACTATGCATATGGCCTCATTGCTATTTTGGTATTCAGCACCATAGCCACTGCCGCTTCCCTGATGACAAACAAGATATTATTTGCAATATTGATATTCGTTGATTTAGCAGTGGTAGCATTGATAGCTCATTATCTCTATAGTGCTTCGGCTGTACCTGCAGGTATATTCCTACTGTTGACTTCTGTGTTTTCATTCTATGCAGCCGCTGCGATATTACTAAATACAATGGCTGGCAAGACCATACTACCCATGGGAAGTGCTATCTGGAAACCATAATGCAATGCACTGAATCTATGCCACAATTCTAGCGCCGAACTTGAAAAAAATCCACCCCATCTCTACTTTTTTGAATTCTTTCGATAAGAAAACATTTTATCATAATTGTCTACATCATATTTCTTAATGAGTTTGTTTGCATGTTTTCTTACCACTTTTGCATATTCTTTATCGCAGTAGTTTGTTTTATACAGCTCATCATATTTTGAGATTAGATCTGGATAATAGTTCTTGATAAATTCCATAACTCGGTCCCTTGCTTCTTCACGAAAATTAAGCATGTCTATTACCACATAATCTGCACCATTCTCAGACAATGTTTTGACAAGTTTTTCCACGTTACTCTCACTATCTGAAATATACGGGAACAAAGGAATCGAAGTCACTCCTACGGTTATTCCTGCATCATGAATCTTTTGAACTACCTCAAGTCGCTTTTGTATGCTTGCTGCTTTTGGTTCAACCTTTTTTCTTAAATTTTCATCCAAAATAGGTATAGTGATCACTACATTGAGAAAACCTGTTTTAGCAATATCTGTGAGTATGTCCAAATCTCTCAAAATCAAATCTGATTTAGTGGTAACCATCAATGCATTATGGTGTTTAAGAAATACTTTTAGGACTTCCCTTGTGATTTTGAATTTACGTTCTGCTGGTTGATATGGATCTGTAACAGTTGCCATATTAACAGTCCATTTCTTGTTCCATTTTTCTCTTGAGAGTTCTTTGTCAAGTGCTTCTGCCGCATTGTCTTTGACCATGATTTTATATGCAAATTCCCCAGTTGGGAGTCCAAGATATTCATGAGTGTATCGCACATTACAATACGTGCAGTTATGTTCGCATCCCCGATATGTGTTGATGCCCCATCGAAAGGGTAAAAACCATACATTCACGCGATGAAGTATCTTCTTAACCTGAGTATGTTCATAGATGGTATTTCCTGTTTTTTCCATTAGTTCACCTGTTGCCTGCAATTATGGAAAACACACTATAACTTCGAAGTAATGCAAGATTCTGGAGACAATACTATTTTTGTATAAAAGGGTGCTGGGTGTAGGCTGTAAACTCCCTTACAACGTTAAATTTCAACTAGTTATATAATAAACTAAGACGTAAGATTTTGAGTGAGGGATAACATTAAAACTCACTAACAAGTGGGATGGATTGATTCTCTTTCAGCCTGTCCGTTTACTTATTCTTTGTATTTAGTCAACCATACCTACTTGATCTATTCTCCTTTAAATTTCACAATAGAAAAAATATTTTCACCTTTAATTTTATCTCTTCCATTTAGATCTGGCAACTCTATGACAAAAGCACATTCAACAATCTCGCCTTCTAATTTTTTTACAAGATTTCTTGTGGCATTGATTGTTCCGCCTGTCGCAAGCAAATCATCAACAATCAAAACTCTGTCTGCTTTATTAATCGCATCCTTATGTATCTCGACTCTATCTTTGCCATACTCCAATGAATATTCTTCAGATTCGCATTCTGCTGGTAACTTCCCTGGTTTTCGAACAGGAACAAAACCACATCCTAAAAGATAAGCAAGGGGGGCACCAAGGATAAATCCACGTGCTTCAATTCCGATGACTGTATCAATCTTCTTATCCACATATCTTTTATGAAAAAGATCGACGGTTTCTTTTAGTCCCTCTGGACTCTTTAAAAGTGTTGTAATATCTCTAAACATAATATTCTTTTTTGGCCAATGAGGAATTGTTCGTATTTTTGATTTTATTGATTCTGTCATTTTTTCACCCGTCTAGAATATATGTTTTCCTCCTAGATATACTTTGACATAGGCAGAAAGCTTTTTTTAGTAATTTCTGTTCATAAACCCCATGTCTGTTAAAATAGGAATTATTGGTGGTAGTGGTCTTTACAAAATGGGAATAATGGACGATGTTGAAGAGATTAGCGTTGACACACCTTTTGGAAAACCTTCAGATAAAATAACTCTTGGTAAGATTAGTGATGTCGATGTTGCATTTTTACCAAGGCATGGAAAAGGACATTCAATTGCACCCCATAAAGTAAACTACAGAGCAAATATATTTGCATTAAAAGAGTGTGGTGTAGAATATCTTGTATCTACTGCGGCTGTTGGCAGCCTCAAAAAAGAATTGAAACCATGTGATTTTGTAATCGCAGATCAGTTAATCGATAGAACTGCAAAAAGAATTACGACATTTTTTGAAGATGGGATTGTAGCTCATGTCAGTTTTGCAGATCCATTTTGCAAAACTTTGTCAAATATTGCGTTAAAAGTGGCCAAAGAAGAAGGCGTTGACGTCCACCGTGGAACCTATGTATGCATGGAAGGTCCACAGTTTTCAACAAGGGCTGAATCAAACCTGTATCGTAGTTGGAATGTTGATGTAGTCGGTATGACACTAGCACCTGAATCAAAACTAGCAAGAGAGGCAGAGATGTGCCTATGTGGAATTCTTACTGTTACAGATTATGATTGTTGGTATGACGGAGAAGAATACGTAAGTGTTGCATCAGTAGTAGAAAACCTAAAAAAGAATGATAAAAACATGGCCAATATCATAAAAAAACTTATTCCAAGAATCAAATATGAAAGAACTTGTGAATGTCATAATGCATTAAAACATGCAGTCATTACTTCACCGGAACTTATTGAAAAACATGGCAATCCACAGGTCAATAGGGTTTTGCTTAAGAGAGTTACAAAATAGATATTAATTGAGGCTGACCAACAACCAAATATTGCAAAAAACTAGTAATCAAAAAGACATTTGTCCAATGAAAATCCGGGATTTCCATATAGGAAATACTGTTTTAAGCACCCTGCTTTTCTAGAATTGAAGTTATTAGTCAGCCTCAATTAGCTTTTCTTTTGTTTATTACGGAGAAGAAGAATAATAAAAACCATACGGTACCTGCAAACGTTTCCGCAATTACTGTAATCCACATGTCAAGTGTAAAAAACGTTAGTGCTAGAACATACAATCCAGTTGTTGTGAGCCCTGCAGTATATATGTTTACAGATTTTCCATGGATAACATCTCTTAATTGTGGAAAAAGCATTAATCCAAACGATAGGCCAACAAGGGCTATTACAATATCTTGCCACATATGATTTCCAGAATTGAAATGGTTTTATTTCATATAACTGTTTATTAATAAGTTAGGAGTCTGTCCGAGTAATACATAATTAATATCAGGAGAATACCGGCATCTATATCAGGAGAAAATTCATTACATCCATTAGGTGTATGGATGGGTAAAAAATATCGTTTTTATGATCCAAATCAAGAGCTATTAATCCCTCCGAATATCCGTGAGTGGCTACCGGAAGGACATCTCGCATTTTTTGTCGACAAACTCATTGACAATGCTGACATTTCATCTATCACAGAGTATTATGAACGATCCGATCGAGGTAATCCTCCATACAATCCATTGATGATGACAAAAATCTTGAGTTATGCCTATTGCATTGGGATGCCTTCTTCAAGGAAAATCAACAAGGCAATGTATGAAGATGTTGCCTTTAGGGTTTTAGGTGCTGGTAACTTTCCGGATTTCAGGACAATCAGTGATTTCCGTAAAATCCATCTTGGATCCTTGGAAGAGTTATTCTCTCAAGTACTGCATTTGTGTGAGGAGGCAGATTTGGTGAAACTTGGAACAGTTGCAATTGATGGTACGAAAGTAAAAGCCAATGCTAGTATTGATAAGAGCTATTGCCACGAGACATTAAAAGAAAAAGAAGAACGACTTCGTAAGATTGCAAGAGATATCTTTGAAGAAGCAGAAAAGATCGATGAAGAAGAGGACCGGATCTATGGGCAAGACAGGAGAGGAGATGAACTTCCAGAAGGCTTTCGGACAAAAAAAGAGCAGTTGGAACGAATCCGGAAAGCAAAAGAGATCATTGAAAGGAAACAACGAGAAAAGAAAAACAAATATGATAAAAAGATGAAAGAACGAGCTGAGAAAAAGGAAAAGACCGGTAAGAAACTTCGTGGCCGTAAACCAAAGAAAATCGAAGACCAACCATATGAATCGGATAAAGCCAACATTACAGATCCCGATAGCCGCATGATGAAAACCAGAACAGGTTATGTGCAAGGATATAATGCACAAGTTGCTGTTGATTGTGACAGTCAAGTAATTGTTGCAACTGATCTTACACAAGACTGCAACGATAAGAACCAACTTGTTCCCATGATGGATAAGATAAGGAAAAACACGGGAAGATTGCCGAAATGTGGGACAATGGATGCTGGATATGACAATGAAGAACAGATAAAGCAATTCAGTGATGATGTTGATTTGTATATTCCAACGCAGAAAGATTGTAAACAACGCAAAGCGATGAGGGAGCTACCTCCGCCGAGAGGTAGAATTCCAAGGAAGTTGACATTGCGGGAGAGAATGGAAAGAAAACTGCTAACCAGGAAAGGGAAAGGCATTTACAAGAAACGAGGTGCTAGTGTGGAACCAGTTAATGGTCAAATTAAGAGTATTAGACGATTTGATCGATTGTCACTGAGAGGACTACAGAAGGGAAAAAGGGAATGGACCTTTATATGTACTACCCACAACATACTAAAACTTTGGAGGAAAACAGCAACTGTTTCTGGTTAGATAATAGTAGATAGAAGACATCTTTGAAGGAAAATAGGTATACACGCCGTACAAAGTGAAAATAGGCGGTATTCCAAGCAAGATCTCGAATGCATTTGAAAAAATGACTTGGAATGGGCCATATTGAAAGAATATGGTCTACAATTTTAGTTTCTCAGACAGACTCT
>CAZXHI010000192.1:0-39070 GCA_964640555.1 uncultured Thermoplasmatales archaeon
TATTTGTCATTTATCATCTCCTCCTCACATAGCAGATAATTTTCCTGTTCGTTCATTCCATTTGGCAAATAAAAACCAAATCAAAAGTATCAACAACATAATTACAACCGCACCAAGATAGGTGAAATAGTCTGGAAGGAAGATTTGTTGTTTCATACTTGCAGGTAACATATTCATGAAGGCAGGTTTTATATATTCTGCAGTTAACGGTGCGGCGATGATTATTCCAATAAGTGCAAGCCAAAGTTTAACATGTCCTTCACCAGCTCGCCATGTTGATCCTACTGTACACCCTCCAGCTATGGTCATACCGAAACCAAATATTAGTCCACCTATAATAGCAGGCATCCAAAAATTCGATACCACCATTGTCATTTCGCCACCAATGCCCATGATCTTGATAACTGTGAAGCCTAACAACCCCACTAGAAGACCTGCTATTATGGCTACTGCAGGTTCTGCATCACCAGTCATAAAAGGTTCACGTAAGGAACGTACTATACACCAACGGGATCGTTGTAGAATAACACCAATAAACAATCCAATTAAACCAAAACCAATCAGGACTTGACCAGTAAGACTTAATGCAATAACTGCACCTATGATAACGACAACAATTCCCGCTAACGGTTGTAATGAAGTGCCCTTAGTTTTTGCCTGAAGGAACGTCCCAGATTTTCCCGTACTCATTTTTGGGTGGTTTTCCATTTCCCAAAGTAGATATTTTACAGCGAAAAAAACACCGATTACTAATCCCACTACAAATATTAACGCACCTCCGGATAAGGCAGCCCAACCACTAAAAAAACCACCAATGGTACATCCCATAGCCAATATACAACCTATACCCATTAAGATACCGCCAAATAGTCCTTTAAATAGTTCTCCACCAGGGGCTACACGAATGGCAAACTCCTTGCCCAAAAGCGCACTTCCAAGTGCACCGATCAGCATTGTAATAGAAAGCAATGCATATTTATATTCAAACAGTGCCGTAACGCCTGCAGGTGCCGATTTTTCTAAAGACAGACCTATTCCACTGAACAAATTCTGCCCCCAGTTTAAGAGCCCACCACTTGAGCCCCATGGTGATGAAATCATAAAAAGACAAATGCTCAAAATTGCTAGGAGAATACTTCCAATCCACATCGCCCAAGAGTGCTCGAACAATGTGTCGTAGAGCTCCCTAAATATGCCTTTTTCTCCTTTTTGATTTTCCTCTGACATTATTAACCCTCCCCACCTTCTATCTTTTTAACAATACCTATTTATTGCATTTAATATAGTATTTATAAACTCCGTCCTCTTCACCTGCTTCCAACAACTCATTCCCCGTTTTCTTGCACCAAGCAGGCACATCAGGTTTAGAGCCAGGGTCTGTAGCTAGTAGTTCTAAAACTTTTCCTTTTTCCATCTGCTTCATTGTTTTTGCCAATTTCATTATTGGCATAGGGCAGGAAAGCCCTTTACAATCCAACGTTTGATCCGTCTGTACCATATTTCTTCCTCCAATATTTTTCGAATTTCTTTTCTACCTCTCCCATAATTAAAGACTAGAAACCAGGGAATCGGTAGTTCCAATTTAATATATAAGATTTTTTGTCTATTTCTCCTGTCGAATCTGTAATAATACTATATATAATCCTTTTGGTTTTTCTGTTCATTTAAGATAAAAAGGAGATCAGTATTGTTTCAATTTGAAATATTTATATATGCATATTGCATAGCAAATATAATGAAACAGCCTGACAAAATAGATAAAAAAATAATCACAATGATCAATGATGACTGGGAGCAAGGAACCACAAAGATCGGAAGAGAACTGGGATTGTCTCACACTGCAATAAGATCAAGACTTAAACGACTTAAGAGAGATTTGATTAAAGTAAATTGTAATGTTAACATTGAAAAATTAGGTTTTAGGCTATTTCTCCTTTGTCTAGACGCACGAGTCAAAAACGAAGTTGTTAATCACATAAAATGCTGTCCAAAGATAATCAGTTATTTTAATACCTATGGAGAATATAATTTTATAATGTTAGCTGCTGCAGAAAATACTGAGACGATGGAATCCATGATTGAACATTGCCTTTCATTTAATTGCACTGATATTACCAAATATACTGTAATACCCATAATTAACACTTCTTCTAAATACCAACAAATAAAGTTTTTATCAGGGACAGAAAAAAGTATGATGAAATGCGATTTTAAGACAGATTGCCCAGACTGTGAATCGTTCAAAAGAGACATGTGCGTTGGGTGTCCTTCATACGAAGGATATAAAGGTATATTGTAGATTCAATCTTTACCCATGCATGGTCTTTATGATAATGTAACTCATCGGGCAAATCATCTTCTACAACCTTTACCATATTAATACCTCCTGTAGCATTATGAACAACTAATTTATTAAACTCATGTATTTAACTGCAAGTCTCGTTTTATTTTTCAAATTCTATATGCTCTTTTTCAATGGATGATATCCCGGTGTCCACATCTTAGCTTTAATGTCTTCGAGAGTGAACTTAGTAGTATTTTGTTCTTGTGCAATTTGATGGTTTGTCACAAAGGCAATGCGTGCACTGATCTCTCGTATTTGTGTAAACGTTGGGTAAACTACCCCTTTGGAAATGAGATCGTCTGATGAAAAATCTGATAAAAAGTAGTCATTGTTCAACATAAGTGTTTGACATATGTTGACATTATGAGTTTTAGAGGAAGCAATTCATTTTACTGAATGCTTTTATTGCAAAAGTATATAGAGGGTTTTGAAAAACCCTTTATAAAAACCTCTTTATGTCCGTCAAATTGCATGCCTGCACCACCAGTCAGTATGTCTCTTCGGATGTTCCAAAAGACATTCTACCGAGAGCTCCTCAAGGATCCCTCTGCAGAAGTAAGAATAGATGGTGACAGAGTAATTGTTGGATTCGATTACTTCGATGAGCAGTATCTCCTTATACCGCTTTTTAAGGATATGAGTGAAAAGCTTGAAAAGAGGGGTATCAGCCCTTACATCCCTTGGCTTGGAAATCGGAAACTTGATATTCAATTTATGGATAGTGTGTGATGAATTATTTCATCAAAATCACTGATTGCAGGATGCCTAACCTGGTCCAATAAATTTAAAATGTCTTTTTCTGAAATATTTTTAGCCATTTACCTGCTCCTCCACTTTTGGAGTGGGATATTTAATCACGTTAGTAGGATCAAAGGTTGAGAGGAAAAAATTTTTTGTCAATTCAATGGAATCTTTAGGGCATATGTCCTCACAGAGTCCACAAAAACAACATTTTCCAAGATCTATCTTAGGATATGTTTTTGGATACCTATCCTTAATGTCCTCTGGTGCTTCTATCATCTCAATTGCCCTGTTAGGACATATCTTTGCACAAAGTCCACAGCTTATGCATTTATCCATATCATACGCATGTTCTCCTCTGTATCCCTCAGGAATAAGTATTGATTCATGAGGAAATCTAACAGTCATAGGCTTTGAAAACAAATTTTTAAACAATTTTGGTATTATCCTCAGTTTCATTATATCACCTATCCATGTCAGCAGGACATATATTCAAACTCCAGTAAATAGCTGGTACATCTGCAATCTGTGCCCCTTTTAATAAATATTCAAGAACTGGAATCATATGTAAAAAGTCAGGCCCCCTAATTTTACATCTATACGGCTTGCTTCCTCCATCGCCTACCATATATACAGCTGCTTCTCCTCTTGCCACTTCATTACGCACATATACTTCACCCTTAGGTATTTTAACAGATAGTTTAGGCTTTTTCCAGGAGGGATCTATTACTTCTCCTTCTGGCAGCTCCTTTAAAGCTTGTTTTATGATTTTTATCGATTGCTTCATCTCTTCTATCCCAATCCAGTACCTTGCATATGCATCCCCTTCCTTTCTTACTGGTACCTCAAAATCTAATCTATCATATATCTCATAGGGCTCATCTTTTCTCACATCAGTTTTCATCCCTGAGCCCCTTAACACGGGTCCTGTTGCACCTAGTCTTATTGCATCTTTCACTTTTAAAATCCCAACACCTTTTGCCCTAGCACCCAAGGCAGGATTCTCTAATTCTTCAAGTTTAATCATCTCACCCATTTTATCTAAAACTTTCAATATCTTGTCTCTAGCGCCATTTGGAAAATCCCTTCTTACACCACCGGGACATATATATCCTGCAGGGTATACTCTTCCACCTGTTATCAATTCAAATAAGTCCAGTATATAATCTCTATATCCAAAAGCCATTTTGAATCCTGTATCAAAACCAGTACCTAATGAAAATACACCATACCAAATAATATGAGATTGAATCCTGGAAAGCTCTGCCATTATCACTCGTATATATTTTGCCCGCTCTGGTACATCGATGTCCATTAATTCATCTACTGCTTCGGCATGGACTAAATTCCAGTTTAGCGGTTCAAGTACACAAAGCCTATCTGATAGGACAGCATTTTGTATTGGTGTTCTGTATTCCATTAGCTTCTCAAAACCTCTGTGTAAATACCCTGGATCAGCCCTAGCAGATACCACTATTTCTCCAGCTACCTTCAATTTGACACCAAAGTTACCAGAGCCTGGATGCGCAGGACCAAAATATAAATCGTAATCTGTACCTTTAGGGGCAGGTTCCATCTCATCAATCATAGTAAACTGCCTCCCGCTCATTTTCCTTATTATAGAATTTTTCTCTCACGTGCTCTCTCCAATTAAAATCCTTTCTAAATGGATGCACATCTTCCTGATCCTCTAAGAAAAGTGGAGATAGATCTGGATTGCCCTTAAACTTCACACCGAATAGTTCGTGTAACTCTCGCTCATGTATCTGGGCGTTCTCTTCCCAGACCGGTACCACGGAGTCGATAGATGGGTTCTTCCTATCGATTTTTGTTTTCACAGTGACGAGTATATTATCGTCGTACGACCACAAGTGGTAGGTAAGTTCGTACTTCCCGTCTTTTAACCAATCAGTAGCAGATATCGCTGACAGATGCGTAAAGCCACCATCTTTTAGCCATTTACACACCTCCATTAATTTACTTCCATCTGTCGATATCCATATCCTCTGTTCCCTCTGGACTCTTCCATCAACTTTAAATTTGGATTTTATTTCGTCAAGTAGCCCAGTTTCTTTTGTATCCATTTTACTTCAGCTCCTTTACGTGTCCGAAGATTTTTTCACAGGCTTCAAATACCGCTTCTGGTCTTGGCGGGCATCCAGGAACATACATAGTAACGGGTAAATAATCCTCAAGCCGTTTGATCGTATTGTATGAATCCCAATACATACCACCAGTCATAGTGCATGAGCCTAAAGCAATTACCACCTTTGGTTCAGCCATTTGTTCATATATTATTTTTGCTCTTTTTATTGATTTGAGAGTTTGGTACCCGGCAATAAATAACACGTCTGCATGTCGGGGTGTTCCAACAATAATCATTCCAAATCTTTCCATGTCCCATCTAGAGCCCACTAGTGGTACCAACTCGCAGAAGCCGCAAGAGTTAAACCAGCTGAAAATCCATATAGCTTTTATAAGCTTCCTCATCGTTTTTGCTTTTTTTGACCTTTTAACCATTTTTATCAACCATCCGATTCTATTAAAGCCATATCTATGCCGACGCTTATATCAGTAATAAAATTTCCCACATATGACTGTTTCCATATATAACAGTAATTCTCTATGAACACCAGTCCAACACAATCTGGTTTGATACTTATATTTAACAGGTTCGCCTTTCCTAATTATTAAATTTTAAAGATGAGAGTAGTATTTTTATTGTTCCATTGCTGCATCAACCATTGACGAGATTTGCGATCCTTTGAAACCTTTTTGCCCGATAGCACCAGATGGACATGCACCAGCACAAGCACCACACCCCTTGCACACTCCTTCAAGAACACGTGATACCTTTTTTTCTTCACCATTCACTATTTCAGTTATTAGTTCTATAGCACCATATGGACAAGTATTAACACATATTCCACATCCGCTACAAAGATCCTCATTTACCTTTGCAACAGTTGCCTCTGCTACATATTTGTCTTTTGATATAATTGTCAACGCTCTTGCAGCTGCACCGTTAGCTTGAGCAATACTCTCGCTAATGGATTTTGGCGAGTGAGCCATACCTGCAAGGAATATGCCCTCTGTTGCAAAATCAACAGGCCGTAGTTTCACATGTGCCTCAAGGAAAAAACCATCTTCATTAAGTGGCACTTTTAATTGCATAGCAATATCTACACTATCCTCACGCGGGATAATCGCTGGGCTTAAAACTAAAAAATCAGTATGAACTAAAAACGTTTCATTCAATATATAATCACGAACAATTACTTCAATGTCTTTTTTACCTTTTTTAACCTTTGGTTTTTCATCAACATTATATCTGATAAAGATTACTCCTTTCTCTCTTGCTTTTTCATAATACGTTTCTGCAAAACCATAGGTTCTCATATCACGATACAAAATATAGATCTCTACATCAGGGTTTTCTTCTTTTAATTTTAATGCATTTTTAATTGCATCAGTACAACATATGCGACTACAATAGGGATGTTCATCATCACGAGATCCTACGCATTGAATCATCACAACTGTTTTTTTATCAAAATCTTTACCACTAGCAATTTGTTTTTCCAGGTCTAATTGTGTAATTACTCTCTTATCCTTGCCATACAAATATTCTTTAGGTTTTGATTCCTCAGCACCCGTTGTTACAATTACTATTCCATGTTCAATTTCAAGAGATGCATTACTGCTTTTAATTGTTGTTTTATAATTTCCTACGTAACCTTCAATGTTTTCAACATGCGCTCTTTTGCATACTTTGATACGTGGATGCTTCTCTATTTTATTTACAAGGGCTTTAAGATATTTTTGAACATCATCATTTTCAACAGTCCAGTAAATACTGCGTGCATTACCACCTAATTCATTTTGTTTTTCAACGAGAAATACATCATAACCCTGATCAGCAATTGCAAGTGCTGAGGTCATCCCTGCAACACCGCCACCAATTATCAATGCTTTTTGAATTACATCTAATGTTATTTGTGGTAACGGCTCAATAAGCCTTGCTTTTGAAACTGCCATTCGAACAAGAACCCTGGCTTTTTTTGTAGCTGCCTCTGGTTCCTTCATATGCACCCAGGAACATTGATCACGGATATTTGCCATTTCAAAAAGATGAGGATTAAGTCCTGCCTCACGAATTGTCGCTTGAAACAATGGTTCATGAGTTCTTGGTGTACAGGATGCAACAATAACCCGATTTAGTTTATGTTCTTTTATTTTTTCAACTATTTTTTTCTGAGTATCCTGAGAACAAGTATACAAGTTATCCTCAGCATAAGCAACACCATCAAGTGTTCTTGCATATTCAACAACAGATGGAACATCAACATATGCACCAATATTGATACCACAATGACAAATAAAAACTCCAATTCTTGGATTCTCATTGACTACATTTAGCTCAGTTGGATATTTTTTCTCTTCAACAAGACTATTACGCTCTGATGCAATAAGACCAGCTGCTTTTGCTGCTGCACCAGATGCCTCCATCACAGTCTCAGGTATATCCTTCGGACCTGAAAATGCACCACATGCATATACCCCAGGACGTGACGTATCAACTGGTGAAAAACTAGAAGTCTTGCAGAAACCAAAACTATCAATGTCTATATCTAATTTCTTTGCAAGTTCTTTGGCTCCTTCTTTTGGCATAAATCCAACTGAAAGTACTGCCATGTCAAATTCTTCTTCTTTAAGGTCACCTTCTTCTGTTTCATATTTGATAAACAAGTTTTTTGTTTTAGAATCTTCATTAATTTCTGATATCCTACAGCGTATAAACCTTACACCATACTCATCCTTTGCTCTGTTATAATAAGCCTCAAATCCTTTACCAAAAGTTCGCATATCCATATAGAAAATAGTAGGCTTAATTGTCGATATATGTTCTTTTGCAATAACTGCCTCTTTTATGCCATAGGTGCAACATACTGATGAACAATAATTATTGCCACATTCTCTATCACGAGAACCAACACAGTTTATCCATGCAACTTTAGTAGGTATATTTCCATCTGATGCTCGTAGAACATGACCTTTATACGGACCTGAAGCAGATAGTATTCGCTCGAATTCTATACTTGTAACAACATTATGAAATCTACCATGACCATACTCACTTTTAATATCTGAATCAAACTCATCAAATCCAGGACAAAGAATAATTGATCCGACATCCAAATTTATAATTTCATCTTTATCATCATATTTTATAGCATCTGCAAGACAAAGGTTTTCACATAGCCCACAACCTATACATTTTTCTCGGTCAATAGTGTAGGCAAGAGGTACTGCCTGAGGATACTGTACATATATAGATTTTCTATCAGAAAGACCCTCGTTAAAACCACTAATGGCATCAATTGGGCATTCCTGAGCACAAACCCCGCAACCAGTACATTTTTCAACGTCTACATATCTTGCTTTTTTCCTAATTTTAACTTTGAAGTTACCTGCCTTACCGGAAACATTTTCTAGCTCTGAATAAGTAACAAGTTCGATGTTTGGATGACGGCCTACATCAACAAGTTTTGGCGCCATGATACACATTGAACAATCATTTGTAGGAAACGTTTTATCAAGCTGTGCCATTGTTCCACCTATGGCAGGAGATGAATCAAGCAGATATACTTTAAAACCAGAATTAGCCAGATCAAGTGAAGACTGCATCCCTGCAACACCTCCGCCGACCACCAGTGCTGCTCCAACTTTTTTACTGTCTTGTTTCATTGCTCCTCCTTCGATTGTACAGTCATGATATACCTTGGTGAATTCCCTTCGAAATCTACAAGTGCTACAAGACCCGTATTTTCCATGTTTGTCAAATACCTGGACACATCAGATTTTGGGATGCTTAATTCATCAGCAATTTTGCTAACAGTCTGTGGTTCTTCTTTTATTAACGAAAAAATCCTATGTTTATCATATTCAGTAGCTATGTTCCTCAAAATTAAATCCTTAAGCTCATCTTCTTCTATCTTTTCATTGTAAACATTACCGAATTCCAAAAGTTTTCGTTCTTTACCAACCAGCCACCTAATTCTAACAGATTCAACAATACTCTCGCCAAAAGATATTTTCTGTTCATAGTCCTTATTTTGCTTTATAGGGCCTATCTTTCTTATCCTTTCAGTAAAATCAGATATAACCTCACTAAATCTTTTGCCCTCTGCAGCAGAAACCCAGTCAAGATAAAGACGCTCAGGCTCAATACCTATTTTTTCAAGAACCTGTTTTGTCATGTTCATCTTGTTTTCTGCTTCATAATTACCAGTTTGATAATGACAATCACCAGGATGACAGCCAAGAACTGCCACGCCATCAATCCCTTGCTCAAATGCTTTAAGAACAAGAAGAGGATCAACCCTTCCCGAACACATGACTCTAATTACCCTCATATTTGGAGGATACTGATATCTGGAAACCCCGGCGAGATCAGCTCCTGCATAGGCACACCAATTGCATAGAAAACCCAACAATTTAGGTTCAAATTTTGCCATTATGCTGTTCCCCCATATGCATCTATCTGAGCAACGATCTCTTTGTTTCTGAAATGTTTCATAGTAATTGCTTGTTGTGGGCAGCTTGCACCGCAGATTCCACAACCCTTACATGAAGCAGAGATAGTCTCAGCCTTTTTTCCACCCTCTTTCAATTTTAGCTCAATTGCATTGGATGGGCAAAGAGAGACACATAACCCACAGCCTATGCATTTTGTCTCATCCACACTTGAGACTATTGGTTCAATATTAACTTGTTCTTTTGATAATAATGTGCATGCTCTTGCTGCTGCAGCATAAGCCTGTGATATGGATTCATCAATTGATTTAGGTGAATGTGCCATACCAGCTAGAAATATTCCATCGGTTGCAAAATCAACTGGACGCAGTTTTGCATGTGCCTCAAGGAAAAAACCATCTTCATTAAGTGGCACTTTTAATAGCTTTGCAAGTTCCTCGTTTCCATCCCTTGGAATAATTGCAGGACTAAGAACAAGGATATCTGGATTTATCGATAGTGTTTCATCTAGGATACGATCTTGAATTTCAACTTCTATGCCATCCTTATTTTTCTTTACTTTGGGTTTTTCATCCGTGTCATATCTGATGAAGATTATTCCTTCCTCTCTTGCTTTTTCATAAAATGTTTCTGCAAAACCATAGGTTCTCACATCTCTATATAAGATATAGATCACAGCTTCAGGGTTTTTTTCTTTTATTTTTAATGTGTTCTTAATAGCATCTACACAACATATACGGCTGCAATATGGGTGCTCATCATTACGAGAACCAACACATTGTATCACTACTATTGTTTTTTTATTGAAATTAGCACCTGTGGCAAGTTGTTTTTCTATTTCTAGCTGTGTCACTACTCTTTTATCCGTTCCATAGAGATATTCTTTTGGTTTTGATTCCTCAGCACCTGTAGCTACAATGACAATTCCATGCTCTATTTCAAGGGATGCTTTACCGCTCTTAATTGTAGTTTTATAGTTTCCAACAAATCCATCGATTTTTTCAATCTGAGCGTTTTTATATATTTTGATTTTTGGGTTTGTCTCCACTTTTTTAATTATTGATTTTAGATAATTCTGAATATTCTTACGTTTAAACGTGTAATAAATATTATTAAGATTGCCGCCCAACACCTTTTCTTTTTCGATAAGATGTACTTCATAGCCTTGTTCGGCAATTGTCAACGCCGAAATTATTCCAGCCAACCCACCTCCGATTACCAAACCTTTTTGGATGATATCTAAAGTAATGGTTGGCAATGGCTCTATTAGTCTTGCCTTAGCCACAGCCATTTTTGTCAGATCCTTGGCTTTTTCTGTAGCGGCCTTTGAATCTTTCATATGCACCCATGAACATTGGTCACGGATATTTGCCATTTCAAAAAGATGTGGATTTAATCCTGCCTCACGAATTGTTGCCTGAAATAATGGTTCATGAGTACGAGGTGTACAAGACGCAACAATCACTCTGTTAAGCTTGTGTTCTTTTATTTTTTCTACTATTTTCTTCTGGGTATCCTGAGAACAAGTATAGAGATTTTCTTCTGCATATGCAACATTATCCAGCGTTTTTGCATACTCAACAACACTTGGGACATCAACATACGCACCGATATTAATACCACAATGACATACGAACACTCCAATCCTTGGTTCTTCTCCAGTTGCATCGATTTCAGCAGGATATTTCTTCTCTTCAACTAGACTATTTCTCTCAGAAACAATGAGACTGCTTGCCTTTGCTGCAGCACCAGAAGCCTCTATAACAGTCTCAGGAATATCCTTTGGACCGGAAAAAGCACCACAGACATATATCCCGGGACGGTTAGTCTCTATTGGCGAAAGCTCGGGGGATTCACAGAACCCAAATTCGTTCAAACTGACGCCTATTTTTTCAGCAAGCCTTTTAGCTCCTTCTCTTGGTATAAACCCAACAGAGAGAACCACCATATCAAAGTCTTCTACCTTAAGATCGCCATCATCAGTCTCATATCTTATATCCAAGGTTTTTTTCTTAGGGTCCTCTCTAATATCAGATACTCGACATCTTATAAAGCGTACACCATGTTCATCTTTTGCTCGGTTATAATACTCTTCAAATCCTTTACCATATGTCCTCATATCCATATAGAAAATAGTAGGCTCAATGGATGACATATGCTCTTTTGCAATAACTGCCTCTTTTATACCATAGGTGCAACATACTGATGAACAATAATTATTGCCGCATTCTCTATCGCGTGATCCAACACAATTTATCCAAGCTATTTTTTTAGGTTCCCTGCCATCAGACAATCTCACAACATGACCTTGATACGGTCCAGAGGCAGACAACATCCTCTCAAATTCTAAAGAAGTCAAGACGTTTTTATACCTACCATACCCATACTGGCTTTTTAGTTCTGGATTAAAAGTATCGTATCCCTGGGCCAAAACAATGGATCCGACATTCAATTCCAGAATTTCTTCTTTCATATCATGCACGATGGCATCTGCTTTACAAGTTCTAACGCATTCAAGACATTCCACACAGCCACCACAGTTCAAACATCGTTGTGCCTCCTCAATAGCCTCTTCCTCAGAATATCCTAACTCAACCTCTTTGAAGTTGTTTTTTCTTTCCTCAAGTGGTAAGAGTCTCATAGGAACCATGCGTTTCTTTTTCACATCCTTAATCGATACTTCAACAACCGGTTGTTTTATCTTTCGGCCTTCTTTCAAATCTTTTCCATTAATGTACCTATCAATAGAAATAGCAGCTTCCTTTCCAGCTGCAACCGCTTCGATTACTGTGCCAGCACCCCAAACTGCATCACCAGCACAAAAGACACCTTTAATACTGGTTTCAAGTGATACGTGATCAACCTTAATTGTACTCCAAGGAGTATATTCTAACTTAGCTTTTCCGTTGACCGGAAACGACAGAGGATCAACCTTAATACTACTAAACGGAGTGTATTCTAAATCAGCATCCCGCGTCAAAAATCCTGTATCGACCTCCTGACCAATAGCTAATATCAGGGTATCAACATCCATTTTAAACTCAGAGCCTGCAATTGGTTTTATCTTTCTTCTACCCGTCTTATCACGTTCATCCAGCAATTCCATCTTTATGCATTCAATTGCTTTTATCCGGCCGTTTTTATCACCAATAACTTGAATCGGTGAAGTAAGATAAACTAGTTTTACTCCTTCCCGTTCTGTCTCATCAATTTCCCAATCAGGCTCTGCAGGCATCTCCTCACGAGTTCGCCTATACAAAATAGAAACTTCTTTGGCACCCAGTCTGAGAGCAGAACGTGCGGTGTCTAATGCGGCATTGCCGCCGCCAACAACCATCACTTTATTGCCTACTTTTGGAGCAATATCACGAAAACCAGTAAGTTTAATTGCTTTTGATGGGCATACAGTAACGCATTTTCCACATCCTTTACATAAGTACTTTAACACTCGAGGATACTTCTTTTTTGGATTATTTTTATCTGTTTTCAGCCGTATTGCCCCATATACACATGCTGGAGCACAAGCACCACAACCAACACAAAGATCATCATCAGCAGTAGCAATAGGTGTAGTGATAATCTGACCTAAATTGATATCTTTTAAAAAATCAATAGCCTGGTACACACCATCAAGTTCTTCCCCAGAAATATTCATCTTTTTACCTATCTGAGCGCCAACAGCTAAAAAGACTGCTTTGTACCCTCGATGGAACAAGTCATGGATGGACATATCTTTGCCAATTGTCACGTTAAGTCGTACTTTAACTCCAAGCGCAAGAATATCAGAGATTTCTCGCCTAAGAATCTCTTTAGGTAGACGGAACGTAGGGATACCAAACTTCATCATCCCACCAAGTACAGGTGCACTCTCAAGTATTGTCACATGGTACCCCTCCATTGCAAGATCATGCGCGGCAGTAAGTCCAGCAGGCCCGCCACCTACAATAGCAATACTTTCTGCACGTCCCTCAATAGGAGGGATTTGAAATGCGGGAATTTTAAGCTCTAAATCACCGACAAATCGCTTAATATACGCAATTCCTACTGGATCATCTAAGTCTTTACGAGTACATGCATTCTCACAGGGACGATGACAAATCCTGCCACATATCGACGGAAACGGTAAATGCTCTTTTATAACCTGTAATGCCTCATAGAATTTACCCCGGCTGACAAGAGCTACATAACCAGGGGCACCAACACCTGCAGGGCATGCATCCTTACATGGCTGCAGTCCACGTTTATCAATTGTGTACTTAAGAGGGACTGCTTGCGGATATGGTATATAAATAGCTTTTCTTACTCCAAGACCATCATCAAACTCACTGGGAACTTCCACAGGACATACATCAGCACATTCGCCACAGCCAGTACATTTCTCTGCATCTACATAACTTGCTTTCTTCCTCACTTTAACTTTGAAATTTCCTGCCTTGCCAGTAACCTCTTCCAGTTCCGAGTATGTAACTAGTTCAATATTTGGATGACGACCTACATCAACAAGCTTTGGAGACAATATACACATCGAGCAATCATTTGTAGGAAACGTCTTATCCAGCTGCGCCATCACACCGCCAATAGCAGGTTTTTCTTCCACCAGATAAACCTTAAAACCAGATTCAGCGAGATCTAACGAAGTCTGGATACCGCCAATGCCACCACCAACTACTAACACAGATCCAACTTTGCCGCTCTTAGAAGTGCCCTTGATTGGTTTTTCAGTCATCCGTATGCCTCTATTCTAGCCCTAATCTTTGTAGCAATCCTGTCGCCTTTATTTTGTTTAATCTAAAACCTAATTGTTTGGTATCCAAACCCATTGCAAGACCCAAGAGTTGTGGATAAAAAAGTACAGGAAGATCGTTATATTGAACATTAAACTTTGACTCTATTTTCCTCCGATTATCCTCATACATTATCGAACAAAACGGACATTGAGTTATGAGGGCATCCACTTTTTTTACTGATACATTATCCAATTTATGTTTCGCCATTTCAAGTTTGATTGCTGTTATATTATCCAACTTATTTTTTGCCATTTCAAGTGCAATATCTTCCTGTACACCCAAAATAGCACCGCCACAACAATCAAGCTTATCTTTGTAATCTATAGATCTTGCACCAGTAGCCTCAACTAGTTTATCAAGAGATTTAGGATTTTCAGGATCATCAAAATCGTCATATAGTTCCTTTGGTCTTTCATAATGACATCCATAATGAACTGAAACTTTAAGAGAACTCAAATCTCTTTTTACCATCTCCTTTAACTTTTCCAAACCAACGTCTTCGTACAATATTCTTGAAAAATGCCTTATTTTAACACCTTTTTTGAATTCTTTGTCAATGCTGCCCAGTTTATCATTTACTTTTTCCCTTAACGCCTTATTCTCATTTAGTTCCTTATTTGCTTCAGTAAGAACCCCCGTACATGCATTGCATAATGTACATATAGTCAATTTTTTTTCTGCTGCAATGGCAAGATTTCTTGCAGCAAGTACAAGTGATGCCTCAACGCTACTTGACTTCACCGGAAAACCACAACATGAAAAATCTTCAATATCAACAAAGTCTATCCCAAGTTTTTTAGCAACTTCACGAGCAGACATCTCATAATTTTGACTTCTAACAGGAATAGTACATCCAAGAAACAGTGCATATTTCACTTTATCAACTCCTTCAAATCGCTATCTTTTAACAATTTTGCTACATCATGAAATGTTTTTTTAACAGGTGGCAATCCTAATTTGTTTCGTTTTTTATTGTCAAAGTCCTCAACTTCATATAACCTTCCAAATGTCCCAACGAGTCTTGCCTGTTCCTTAAATGCAGGATGAATATATCCCTCACGTACTGCAATATTCTTCAAAGCAGTCATAATATCTGTCAAGTGTACACCCTGAGGGCATCTATCGTAACAGGTATAACACATTGAACAAAGCCATATAAAATCGCTTTTTAGGACACGTTCCCGCATTCCGAGGAGCACCATACGAATAATTTTTCGCGGGTTATATTTATCATCAATTTCTCTTACAGGACATCCAACTGTGCATGTCCCACATGAAAAACAATGCTTGATATTTTCTCCACCTATTTCTTTAGAGACCTCAAATTTAAAATTTGGATCTAACTTTTTTGAATCTATCATGCCTTATTCGCCTCCATAATAGCTTTTGTAAAATCCTTGGCTTTCATACCTGGCGTCTGAACATCTGTTTCTTCATAGAACTCCTCTATTTTAGATGTAAGTTCGCTTTTTTCTCTTTCTGTATCTTTAAGTGAACATTCAAGATTTTGCAGCTCATTTTTCGGGTAAAGTGTAAAATCACCAGAAATCCCAATATCTCTAAGCTGTTTATTTTCTACTTCTTGAGCCGTACGAACAAGCCCGCCTTTAGCCTTATACATTCCATAGAGAATTTCGATGCCTTCTTTTATCTTTACACCTTTTGGAATCCGCGGAGTCTTTTTATAAAAAAATTCAGGCGAGTTAAACCATTTTGCAAGTTCCGTCATCTTGCGTATAATCTCATCATCTAAACTCACTGGTTTAAGTTTACCAAAGAGTTTTTCGTATCGTTCCACCAAAACTTTTTTGATCTCTTCGCGTGATGGAATTTTTCCAAGTTCCTTTTTCATGCTAGTTACATTTTCTTCCATTGTTTTAAAGATTTTATCACGAAACTTCTCATCAGGAACTTTTATAGCATGAGCCATTTTATCATAGTCGAAATCAAGGATGACCGAACCAACAAAAGCCATGGAATCTGCAATATCAGCACCACCAAGACCTGCAATCTTACGACCCTTAGAAGTCATAATATCATTGACTTCACGGAATTTGGTCTCTATGCCAAATTCTTCATATGTTTCCATAGGCGGAACAGATAAATACTCGTAGATATCTTTGATTCTATTTGGAAAATTGGGGTTATCCTTGTTCCATACCATATGATAAAAAATCTGGTTACGATCAAGATAAACAGTTCCTCCACCTACTTCTCGCCTAATAATCGGAAGACCCATCCTTTTGCAATATTCAAGATCTACCTCCTTTTCTGCATCCTGAAAGTACCCAATACTTATATATGGCGTCTGAGGCCATACAATATCAACCGCTTCTATTCCCATCCTTGCAAGAGCATGAAATATAAGCATAGATTGCTCCCAAGGTCTTTCTCCTAAATCAAACAGATACACTTTTTCCACCCCTATTTTAATCCTTTCCAAATAATGTCTTCTATATTTCGAACGACCATGTTTGTCCCTTCACTTTCATTAATTTCGGTGGCAGCCTTTTTTAATACTGTTTCACAAGTAGGGCAAGAAGTAACCACAATATCGACACCTGTCTCTATCGCCTCCTTTATCCTGTTTTTTGCAATGCTGTCAGATAGAGATTGATCAGACATAAGTATCCCACCACCTCCACCACAGCAATTTGACTGTTCTTTACTATTTTTCATTTCAATAATCTCAACACCAAGTTTTTCCAAAATTTTTCGTGGTTCATCAATGATTTTCAAACCTCGTGAGAAATCACAAGGATCATGATATGTAACTTTCATTCCAAGATCTGCCTTTGGGAGTTTTTCTAAAATAACCTGCAACACGTGTTTAGCATCTATCTCATGACCTTCCCTTAAAAACACGGTACAAGTCGGACAAAAAGTAATTGCTTCTTTGAATGGAAAAGTTTTCTGAAATTTTTCTTTATGTGTTTTAAATTCTTTCCTAAAACCCAGTGCTTCCATGGGAAAACCACAGCATATCTCCTTTTGAACCTGTGGGTTGATATCAAGTTTTTCCAGGATTTTTATGTACTTTTTTGTCTTATTTGGACGGGAAAGATATTGGCAACCAATAAAGAGTGGTGTTTTTCCCTCTCGCTCTGGTGAGATAACCTCAGTATCACCATAGATATTTCCAGTACTCTTAATATTATCAATCACATGTTTATGCGTATCAGATGCATAGCCTGCATCAACAAGATCAGCACGAGCTGAAGATATAATGTCAAGTATACTTACATTAGAGGGGCATCGTTCCATGCAATCTCTACAAAACGTGCATTGGAATAGTTTATCTGCAACATATTGAGAATGTTCAATCTCTCCGTGTAGCACTCCATATGAAAGAATAATTTTTCCACGTGCACCATCAGTATCCCACTGTGTCTCTTTAATCACAGGGCATTTTTCAAAACAATATGCACAGCGTATGCACATATTCATTTCTTTTTCGTATTTTTTTAAATATTTACTTTTAATCTTGGTTTTTGCTTTTATTGTCAAATTTATTCCCTCAGATAGATTATTAAATTATCTTTTTAATTTTCAAATTATCATGTGTTTACTTGGTATCGCAGTGGTGTTGCTGTAAGCCAGTCGTCTGGTGAATCCATTAGCTTGTGGGGGTTTAGTATGTTGTTTGGATCTAGCGCCTTTTTTATTGCTTTCATCATTCCTAATGAGTCTTTTTTTTCTTGTTTAAAAGCAGGTCCTTTTGAAAAACCAATGCCATGTTCTCCGCTAGTTGTCCCTCCAACTTTGTGCACGTAGCTGTATACCTCCTTAACTGCACGTTTAGCATCTTCCCACTGTGATTTTTTGTTGGTATCCATAAGTATTTTTGTATGAATTAAACCTGCACCGCAATGACCATAAGCACTCATAACTACATTATTTCGTTTCGCAATCTCATGAATTTCATGCACAGTATCAGCAATTTTTGACATTGGAACTGCCATATCATCTGCTAGTGCTGTTGTAAAGAGTCCTTCCCGATACTTTGAGAGTGACGGGAATAATTTCTTTCGCCCCTCATAGATACGTGTCATCTCATCAGGATCATCACTAACTCGAATTCCTGTTCCATTGTTTTTCTTACAGATTTTTTTTATGCGCCCCATATCATATTCTACTGCCTCTTTTAACATTCCATTGCATTCAAATATGACAATTGCGGCTACATCTGGCAGGCCTAGATTTTGCGCGTTGTTCACAGCAGTTATTGCAACATTATCCATCAACTCTAGCATTGACGGAGTGATACCTGTGGCAATGGTTTTTGATATCATCCTCCCCGCATCTTCTAGGGCTAAAAAATTTGCAACACCCATAGAACGATATTTAGGTAAAGGCGAAATCTGAAGTGTTGCCTCAACAACAATACCAAGTGTCCCTTCTGATCCCACCATCAGTTTTGCAAGTTGATAACCAGATGAATCAACTTTTGTATTTGAACCAAGAGTAACAAGGTCGCCATTTGCCAGGACAACTTTCATACCGATGACTGCATCGCGAGTGGCACCATATTTCACAGAACGCACTCCTGACGCATTTGTACCAACCATACCACCAATGGTACATATTCTACCAGATGATGGTGTTGGAGGGAAGAAAAAATCATAAGGCTGCAATACTCTGTTTAGTTCGTCGTTGATAACACCTGATTCTACTTTGCAGAGTACATCCTCGGGCCGGATTTCAATGATTTTATCCATGTGTTTCATATCAAGAACAATACCACCGCTCAATGGTACTGTTTGTCCAGACATACCAGAACCAGCACCACGGGGTATCACAGGTATTTTGTTTTTGTTTGCATAACGCATGATTTCTTGTACTTCCTTTACACTACCAGGCCGCACTACAGCATCTGGTTTGCTACTATGCACAGATGCATCAGAGGAATACACATAAAGATCCGCAATATTATCACGAACGTTATCTTCACCAACAATTTCTTTTAGCTTATTAACATCTATTTTCATGCTACTACCTCAATCGGATTTGGACCTAATTTTTTCAATTCATCAACAAACTCAGTGACAATCTGGGCAAATTTTTGTCCCTCAGAAGCAGAGATATATTCAAACCGTACACGGTTTGGTTCTATCCCCATTTCTTCTAGGAATTTTTTCAAAAGTTTAATACGTCTGTTTGTTTTGTAATTTCCAGATTGATAGTGACAATCTCCTGGATGACAACCAGCTACAAGAACACCATCTGCTCCTTTTTTAAATGCCTCTAAAATAAATACAGGATCAACTCGTCCTGAGCACATTACACGTATTGATTTAATATTTGGAGGATATTTCATCCTGCTTGTTCCTGCAAGATCTGCTCCTGCATACGAGCACCAGTTACATAGGAAACCTATAATGTTTGGTTCAAATTCTTTTGACATTTTTCTTTCACTTAAACCTGAGATTTCAATTATCTTTTCTTATTTCATTAAGCGTCATTTCTACAGCGTTTGGAACCGCCATAGCTATTTTTTCACTAAGGTTTTCTCCAAATTCACATGGCAGTTTTTTCATCATTATTCCTATGACGATGATTTCTTTGGGAATCCTTGTCTCCCCAAGTTTTTCAGCCATTTGAATAGCTTCTGTTAATGATACATCATGTGGGTTACATGAATGCATAGTGGAGAAACTGTTTAGAGGGAACCTTTTCACCTCGCCATCTTTGCCATTATCTGTCTTGACTGCATCAATTATTATTGCTTTGTCATATCCTAGGAGTAAATCAAGTAAGTTCATACCACCAGTTAGAGCCTTATCTATTGCCACATCTGGATCATGGATGTGTTGTTTTAATTGGTTTGCAACGTGTATCCCAACTCCATCATCAGACAGAATTGGGTTTCCAACTCCTAAGATTATGGTTTTCATTTTTTTTTGTTTTCCTCTAAATGTTCTGTCTTATTGTTTTGTATAGCCTTCTATCGTTATCATAAATATCTACTTCAAGTGGCATGCCACCAGGTAGGGTGTGTGTTGCACAGGCAAAACATGGATCATATGCTCGGAATGCCATCTCTACCATGTTCAGCAATCCATCATTAACCTTGCCCTTTTTTATAACCCCTTTTGCGGCATCCCTTATTGACATATTGATAGCTCCAGCATTGTTTGTCGTTGCAACAATAAGGTTAGCCTTGTCGATAAGTCCGTTTTTATCAAGTTTGTAATGATGGATAAGAGTCCCACGAGCTGCCTCAACTACACCGATGCCTTCACCAGGTTCACCAACTGGGTTTCTGATTTTTGTTGATGTGATTTCTGGATCTTTTATTAGATCCATTGCTTGTTCCGTAGCATAGAGAAGTTCTATAAGTCGTGCCCAGTGGAAAGCAAGTGTACTATTGACTGCTTTACCGCCTAGTGTTTCGTAAAATCGTTTGTATTCCTTGTCAGCAAGTGGAGTGGCCATACCCTCAGCTGCGTTTAGACGCCCAAGTGGTCCAACACGATAGATTCCACTGTCTTTTCCGTCCTTAAAACCTTTCCACCCGATATCTTTTAGATAGGTGAACTTGATGTAGCTCCATTCTTCAACATGCTCATCAATAATTTTGTAGTAATCCTTACCATCAAATTTTATATGCTCCCTTCCCTTCTGATCGGTTACTCGTATTTTTCCATCATAGAAATTTACTTTGTTGTTTTTATCAACAAGTCCCATGTTATATGTTTTCAGAGTATATGGGTCGCTAAGAATCAGATCGAGGTAATCTTTGTTTTTCAATACTATGTCATCAAAAAGTTTTAATGAGAATTTTGCAAACTCTACACAGGATTTACCCATTTTTTCAATATCTTTTACCTCATCTTTATCAAGACCTTTTGATACTCCACCAGGCAATCCACATACTGGATGTGTTGCTTTCCCGCCAAGTATACCAGTGATTTTTTGCCCGTATGCACGGTGTTTGATGACTTCTTTACCAATTTCGAGACCCGCTTTTTCAATCACACCAAGAATATTTCTTTTTGCAGGCGGTGCATCGGGACCTACGACAAAATCTGGCCCACCTAAATAGTAGAAATGAAGGATATGATCATAAATAATGTAACCACAGTACATTAATTCCCGGAGTTTCTTTGCAGCAGAGGTTGGTTCAACATTAAATGCAGCATCAAGTGCTTTTGTGGCAGCAAAATGATGTGCAACAGGACAGACACCACATATACGTGATGTAATCTGAGGCATATCCTCCGCACGTCGTCCCTGAGAAAATCGTTCAAAACCTCGTAGTTCAGGAATCTGCAGATACGCATTTGCCACATCTCCTTTTGCATCAAGGAATATACTGATTTTACCATGTCCCTCAAGTCGTGTTATAGGATCAATTGTTATAGTTTTTATCTTATCACCTTCCTATTAATAATGGCGGCTGGCAGTCCATATTTGTAAAATGTTCCAACTGGATCAACAACCTGATCAATTAGCTTGTCAACTTCTTCATCACTCATTTTCTCTTCGCCCTCTATACCAAGGATCGAAGATAGCGCAGATATCATCTTAGCACCCTGATCAAGAGAATTAGGCGTTGGACCACCGCAACCAGTACAAGGCATATTAGCATCCAAACATCGTGCATCGCATCCTCCACGGGTGGCTGGACCCATACAAATGATACCTTGTTCCAGGAGACATTTATCTTCGATTTTGTCAAGTTCATAGATCCTTCTTATCTTTGTTATTTTTTTCTCAGATTTTTCAAAACGACATTCATCACAAACTGATTTCTCCGGGCCAATAACAGATCCCTTCGGCGGTAGCTTGTTTTCAACTATTGCACCTACAGCAGTCATTATAAGATCTGGTGTAGGTGGGCAACCTGGAAGATAATAATCCACATCAATTGTTTGATCAAGAGTTTTCACGGTATCATAAAACTCAGGGAGAGTAAGCGTTCCCTCTTTGACTTTCACTGAAGTTTTAGGAACAATTTTCTTTGGATTATCCGTAGAAGGGTTATCCAAATATGAAACATTAAAAATCTCTTCTTTGTTTGCAATATTTGCAAGACCAGGGATACCACCGTTAACTGCACAAGAACCAAATGCTATCATAACTTTTGATTTATTACGTAATAGTTTTGCTATATGTTCCTGCTCGGATGTTCGAATAGCTCCATTGAAAAAGCAGACGTCAATATGATTATCATCCATAGCTTCAACATCTTTGTATTTAAAATCCATTGCAACCGGCCAAAACAATATATCAACAACTGCCACGACATCAAGGATTTTTTCGTCAATGTCAAGAACCGCTATTTCACATCCACCACAGCTTGCAGCCCAATAAAATGCAACTTGCAGTTTTTTGTTTTTGTCTGTTTTAGCTTTTATTTTTTCCTTACTCAAACGATCACCATTTTTTATCAAATCTTAATCTAACTCTATTTTTTGATAATCCCCCTTTTCTTAAGCAACAATGTTGGGTCTACGGCATGATTTTCAAAACCACACACAGAAAGATCCAGACCAAATGCAACTGCTATGAGTTGAGTGTAATAATATGTAGGTATTTGTTTGTAACCCTTGAACATTTTTTCTGCTTCTTTACCTCGTGTATCAAGGTTAAACTTGCATAGTGGGCACGAAAGCATCATGGCATCACTATCCCTTTCAGTTGCAAAAGTTGTAATTCGATGTGCTCTTTTGGAAACTAACTCTTTATTTTCAACTGTATGATATGAACCACAACATTCTATTTTGAACGGATTATCAACAACCTCTGCACCAAGAGCAGAAAGGAGATCACCTAGAATCGTTGGTTCTTCGGCATCATCAATTGCTACCTCACGTGGACGTAGAAGCATACATCCATAATATGGCATAATTTTTATACCCTTAAGAGGGCGTTTTACTTTTTTCTTAATTACATCAAAACCAATTTCATCACGTAAAAACTCAAGAAAGTGAATAACCTTTACAGTCCCCTTGTAATCATTTTCCCGGTCCATAAATAGGTTAAGTGTTTCAAGATCATCAGGGTTTTCTTTTACCCTAAGGTTTGTTTGTTTAAGGGTATTGCAACACATATCACAGAGCGTTACAACCTTATTTTCTCCTTGATCTTCTACATGTATCAAGCTCCTAAGTGGTGCTAGATGATGCATAAGATCATCACCCGTGAGAGATGCAACCACTCCGCAGCAGGTCCAATCTTCCATTTCTACCATTTCATGACCAAGAGCTTCCATTATTGCAAATGCAGATTTCTCAAGGTTTTTTGCAGATGTTTTAAGTGTACATCCAGGAAAGTACAATAGCTTCATGATATTACCCTACTATATTCGCATATCTTTTTTGGTATTCTTTCATATACATCTTCATATATTTTAACCTATATTTTTTCTAAATAAACTAACAAATGCCAACTGAGGAATTGACTCCTTTTCTTTTTTTGTTATTTTCACAACTTTTGTTCTATCAATTTTTTTCCTAAGAACTATTTGACGCAGAGCCTCCATAATCTTTGTAATATTCAAATCACGAGGACATCTTTCTGCACATGTATAACATGATGCACACATCCAAATCGTATTTGAATTCAACACTTCTTTACGATCCAACATAACATATCTAATAGCTTCATCAGGACCTAAATCCATATCATCAATAAATGGACAACCAGCCGAACAAGTTCCACATTGATAACAAGCAAACACATTTTCCCCAGAGAGTTCATCTACCTCTGCTGCAAGCCCCCCTTCTTTAAACTTGATGGCATCGATTTCTTTGTTTCCCTGCAACTTCTTTTTCAGGCAGTCACCTCCTTCAGGAGGGCCTCTAGCATTACATCAATCTGATTGCTTTTGTATCCTTTTTGATCTATCGCACCAGAGGGACATGCACCAGCACAAGCACCACATCCCTTACATAACGCTTTGTTCACAACTGCAACAGAACGTTCAGGATTATCAGAACGAGGTTGAATTTCAATAGCAGAATAGGTACATACAGACTCACATGTCCCACAACCACTACAGAGATCCTTATTAACCTCTGAAACAGCACCTTCACCAGTCATTGTTTCTTGCATAATAGGAATAGCCGCTCTAGAAGCGGCACCTTCTGCCTGTGCAATTGAATCAACCAAATTTTTTGGATAATGAGCAGCACCACACAGATAAATCCCATCAGTTGCAAAATCCAATGGACGAATCTTTGCATGTGCCTCCATGAAAAAACCACCAGCATCTGCTGGGATTTTAAGCATATTTTTCAATGACTCGGTCGAAACTTCTCCCTCGACGTTAATTGTAAGAATCACAAGGTCAGCAGGTATTTTTATTTCTTCATTTAGAATATCATCAAAAACCTTCACAGTTACAGAACTATTCTTTGGATCATCTTTGTCGAGATTAACCTTTGGTTTTTTATCACCAGCATAACGAATAGTTGTAACATGATGATTTTCCAAAACATCAGAATAATACTCCTCTTCCTCTTTACCAAAGACTCTCATGTCCCTATATAATATATAGACTTTAGAATCTGGAAATTTCTCACTAACAAGTTTTGCATTCTTAAGTGATACCCCGCAGCCAACACGGCAACAATAAGGACGTTTTTTATCCATTGCACCTGCACAATTAATAAAAACAACGTTTTTTGGTTTCTTCTTAAAAGAGTTATTTTTAATATTCTTTTCAAGTTCAGTTTGTGACAAAATATTGGTGTTTTTGCCATATTGATACGCCCCTTCAAGATCAATTTCTCTAAAACCAGTTGCTATAATAATTGTTCCAAACTTCACCTTTTTGTTTTTACCGTTTTGTTTTATTATCCCTTCATAGTTACCTATAAAACCATCTACATCAACTAGCTCAGCATCAGCCATAACGCTGATTAACTTGTTTTTCGTAACCTCTTCAATCAACGGGTTGATAATATCTTCTGTTTTTGTATCAGATGGAAACATTGAATGAAGCTCTCTAAGCCTTCCGCCAAGTTTTGAATTTTTTTCAAGGAGGATGGATTTAATACCCATGTTAGCCAAAGCAAGAGCGGCTTTCATACCTGAAATACCACCACCAATAACAAGCGTTTTTGGAATAATTGAAAACTCTTCTTCGGTGAGTGGCCCAAGCAAGCCTACTTTTGCTACAGCAGCTTTAACCAGGTAAGTTGCTTTTTTAGTTGCTGCATCCCAATCATCAGAATGAACCCAAGAGCACTGATTACGTATATTAGCCATTTCAAAAAGATACTTATTTAAACCTGCCTCCAAGAGTGTATCTCGAAATAGTCCACCATGGGTGCTCGGCGAACAAGCAGCAACGACAACCCTGTTCAGTTTTTTTTCTTTAATAGTCTCTTTGATTTTCTTACCACTATCCTCAGAACAAGCAAACATTACATGCTCAGCATACACAACATTTGGTAGTTTTTCGGCAGCTTTAGTAACTTTTTCTACATCCAAGTAGCTAGCAATGTTTTTACCACAATGACAAACAAACACACCAATACGAGGTTCTTCACCTGTTACATCTATCTCAGCTGGAAAATCTTTACCAATATGCCGTTCCCGATCCTTAATTGGTTCAACTGCTTTTGCCGCAGCACCGCTTGCCATAGATACACTATCAGGTATATCCTTTGGACCCTGAATACAACCTGCAAGAAATATACCATCTTTTGTCGACTGAATCGGATTATTTAACAAAGATTGTTGTTTGAAAAAACCATTTTCATCAACATCTATTCCAAGTGTTTCACCAAGTTTTTTGTTATCTCGGTTAGGAATTATCGCAGTGGATAACACAAGCAGATCCGCTGTGTCTTCTTTTATCTCACCCGTAAGTGTATTCTTATAACGTATTGTGAGGCTTTTATCCTTGTTTTCATAAATGGAAGACGGCCGTCCACGAATATATCTGACACCAAGATCTTTAGCATGATCATAATATTGCTGGAAGTCTTTACCATAAGCTCGGATATCTATATAATAGATCGAAATACCAATATCAGGGTTTGCTTCTTTAACAATTGATGCCTCCTTTGTTGCATACATGCAGCACACACGTGAACAATAAGGAAAACCAAGTTGCTTGCTACGCGATCCAACACATTGAACCCATCCAATTGTTTTTGGTTTTTTACCATCTGAAAGCCGCACAGGCTTTCCTTCAGTAGGACCAAAAGAAGACAATAATCTTTCGAACTGCATTGCAGTTATCACATTTTCATATTTGCCATAACCATATTCTCTTCTCATCTCAGTGGGCTCAAATACTTCAAAACCTGTTGCAACAATAATGCTTCCTGCGTTTACCTTGATCTCTTCGGATTTTTCAAGAAAACTTATTGCCCCTGGTTCACAAACACGGTCACATGAACCACAGCCGACACAATTTTCATGATCAATTGTATAAACAATTGGTACCGCCTGCGGAAACTCAATATATATTGCTTTTCGTGTTGTAATTTTTTCATCAAAACTGCTTACTACATCAACAGGACAAACTTCTACACAATCATTACATCCAGTACATTTATCTGGATCAACGTATTTGCTTCTTTTCCAAACATTTGCTTTAAAATCCCCTTTTTTACCTTCAAGCGAGTTTAGCTCGGCATAAGTAATAAGCTCAATGTTGGGATGCCTTGACATCTCAACCATCTTTGGTGCCGCAGTACAAATACTACAATCATTTGTTGGAAACGTTTTATCAAGTTTGACCATCGACCCGCCAATTGTTGACGTCTTATCAATAATTACAACCTTGTAACCCTTATCACCGATGTCAAGAGCGGCTTGCATCCCAGAAATACCAGCACCTACAATAAGAACGTCAGCATTTATTACTCTTTTTTCTTTCTTTGTTTTTAGTTTTTCAGAAAGTTTTACCGCACTTTCTATTTCTTTTATCTGGTTTGTTTCTATGATTTCCTCTGGTTCATTATAAAAGTAATCATCTTGTAGGGGTATTCCCAAATCATGATCTATTTTTTTATTGTAACTCTTTTCGGGCATTCTTACCTGCCTTTAGTCCTTCTTCAAAGGCTCTTTTATTAAGCTCAGTAAACTTTTTTGGTACACTATCAATAACTGCTTCTCTTACAGCATCATGCTTTAACATATCAAAAATCGCTGTAGCTGCACCAACCATAACAATATTTGTAACAATCTTGTTACCAAGTTTTTCAGCGATTTTCTGAGCATGAACTTTATGGACTGGTTGACCAATGTCATGTTTTGGAACTAAATCCGGATCAACAACAATTACTGTATCCTTCCTTATATCCTTTCGATAAGTATCAAATGCCTCCTGCGACATGGCAATAAAAAAATCAACACTTGTTGGTCGAGGGTAACCTATCTTTTCATCAGAAATAATCACTTCAGATCTGGCAGCTCCACCACGAGCCTCAGGTCCATATGACTGGCTTTGAACAGCACTATAATCCATAAAAACAGATGCTGCCTTACCAAAAATGAAACCAGATAAAATTACACCCTGGCCACCAAAACCACAAATACGTATTTCTTTTTTCATTTCTTGTCCCCCTTAACCTGTTTTTCTTGTAATCTTTCAACAAGTTTTTCATACTGTTCAAAAAAACCGGATTTTTCTATATCTTGAAAAACACCACATTGTATTTTGTTTTTGATTTTTTCTTTTTCCTCATCTGTCCCATATTTCATAATCTTGTTATAATCCTCAATAAGAATCGTGTTATCATCATACCATTTCCAATGTTTTTTGATATCGCCGAGTTTATTACGTCGACCATAAGCAGTAGGGCAGGGTGATAAAAACTCTATTATTGAGAAACCCTTTTTTTGTATGCCTTCTTTTATTGATTTTATTGGTTGATACGGATGAGTAACAGACCAGCGAGCAACATAATTTGCACCAAGAGCCTTAGCTAGTTCACAAATATCAAAGGGATGCTCAATGTTTCCATATGGAGCAGTTGTTGCAATACTGCCAAGTGGAGCAGTTGGTGCTAGCTGACCGCCAGTCATCCCATATGTAAAATTATTAATCATAATGACGGTCACATCTATGTTTCGGCGGGCTGCATGAATAAGATGATTACCGCCTATTCCTGAACAGTCACCATCGCCTGTGAAAATAATTATGTTCAGATCAGGATTTGCAGCTTTTATACCTGTAGCAAATGCAATTGCTCGTCCATGAGTCGTATGTAATCCATCAGCATTAATATAGCCAGGTAGGCGAGAGGAGCAACCAATACCAGAGACAAAAACAGTTTTATCCATGTCTAGATCTAGTTCTTCAATTGCCCAAAACGCATAATCAAGAACTACTCCATGACCACAGCCGTTACAAAAAATAGTAGGCCACATGTCATCACGAAGATATTTTTTATTAAGCTTATCAGCGGTTCTTACTTCCGACATTTATTTCCCCTCCAGATATTTATAAAGTTCATGCGGTAGATGCATCTCACCGCCTATCTTTGGAGCGCTAACGACCTTACATTGACCTTCTACGTATTCTCGAACGGGGTGAACAATTTGACCAAGGTTCATCTCTGGAACAATTATTTCATCAACTTTACTTGCTAGTTTTTGAATTTCTTTAAATGGAAAAGGCCATACAAGTTTAAGACGAAGCATGCCAACTTTTTTACCTTTAGCTCTTGCCATTTCCATTGCTGATTCAGCAGGACGAGCAGTAGCACCATATGTCACAAAAACAGTTTTTGCATCATCTAAAAAAAGTTTTTCAACATTGGTAAGTTTATCCAAGTCATCTGTGATTTTTGTAGTTATTCGTTTTACTAGTTTTTCATGATCTGGTTGTTTATCAGTTGCTGGAAAACCTTTCTCATTATGAGTGAGACCAGTAACATAAGTATGGTAACCTGTTCCAAATGTTGGAAAATCAGGAACCTTGCTGTTTCCAGTCTGCGAGTTTGTGAAAGGTATGAATTTCTTTTTATCAATTGTAGCAGGGACTCGGTTAATTATCTTCAGGTCTTTTTCATCTGGAATAACTACTCGCTCCCTAAGATGCCCTATTTCCCCATCGGCCATAACACAAACAGGGTTACGATATTTTTCTGCGAGGTTAAATGCTTCTATTGTAAAATCCATACATTCTTGTACAGTACTGGGGGCTAAAGCTATTGCTTCAAAATCGCCATGGGTTCCCCATTTGGCTTGCATCATATCACCTTGAGCACCAAGAGTTGGTTGCCCAGTTGACGGACCTGTTCTTTGAATATTAACAATAACACAGGGAGTTTCAGTCATTGCTGCAAACCCATAGTTTTCCATCATAAGTGAAAAACCAGGACCAGATGTTGCAGTCATAGATTTAGCACCACCCCAAGCAGCACCAATAACAGCAGCAATGCTACCTATTTCATCTTCCATCTGCATATATGTTCCTTTAACCCTTGGGAGCCTGCGCGCCATACCTTCAGTAACTTCTGATGCAGGAGTTATCGGGTATCCACCAAAAAATGAACAACCTGCAAGTAGACCACCATAAACACAGGCCATATCTCCAAGAATAAATTGTACTTTTTTACCTAAAACCTTTCTTATTAACTCAGGATCTCTTTTATATGTCATTTGTTTTTTCCTCCAGTTGGGCTTAGGAGAACTTTTTTATTTTCTTTCTTCTTTTCTTCATCAGGAATTACAGTTATTGCATGATCTGGGCATATTAGCTCACAGAGCCTACAAAAATTACACTCATTTTTTTCCTTAAGTCTCGCTGGGTGAATACCTTTCTTATTTAACTTGTCTGACTCTTCAAGGGCATCAACAGGGCATCGTTCTATGCAGATGCCACAACCTTTACACCAGTCATCTTTTATTTCAATCATTCCTTCACCGTTCACATAATATCTAGAGCTCTAGAAATCGCCATCTCACCCCTGTACTCAGGTAATAATATTGGGGCTGTTTTTCTCTGCTTAATGTTTGCTTTTTCTACCATTTTGTTGTATTTATTAATATGCTCAAGAGTAATTTTTCCAAGCCTGACTTTTTTAACATATTTGGCAGCAAATATTCCAGCCCGACGACCAAATACGTTGTAATCAAGCAAGGAATTTCCCATCAAGCGATTTTTTCCATGAACACCACCAGTTACCTCGCCTGCTGCAAAAAGACCAGGAATTTTAGTTTCACATTTTTCATTAATTTCAACTCCACCATTTTGATAATGCAAAGTTGGATAAACCAAGATTGGGTGCTTTGTCATATCAATTCCAAAACGTTTGAACTTACGAACCTCCCCTGCCAGTTTTGTCTCAGTAGTTCCCTCACCATGGATAATATCAATCATAGGTGAATCAAGCCATACACCAGGCATACCAGTTGGTGTGACAATACCATTACCTTTTTTACATTCATTAATAAATGCCGCCGATTCTACATCACGCGGCTCCAGTGGAAAAACAAATGGATCACCATTTTTATTAATAGGTATTGCACCTAAGCCCCGGATTTTCTCAGTAGACAAGATTCCAACAATCGGTTCTGGAAAAGCATCTCCCGTCGGATGAATCTGAATGGTATCAAGATCCAAAAGATTAGCCCCAACATGGTAAGCCATCACCAGACCATCACCTGTTGCACCATAATGATTTGTAGTTGGATAATTAGAAAGATGCAATCGCCCGCTACCACCAGTTGCAAGGATAGTTGCTTTAGCACGGATTACATGGTATTCATATGTCTCCAAATTGAATGCTATACCGCCAGCAACCTGATCTTTGTCATCCATAAGAAATTCAATAATCGGGCAGAATTCTAAAACAGGAATTTCCAGATTCCTAGCCTTATCCCTAATATTTCGAAGAAGTTCCATGCCAGTATAATCCTTACAACTATGCATACGATTACGACAGGTTCCGCCTCCAGAAAGCTCTTGGAACTCACCATTTTTCTGCCGGTCGTACATTACACCTAGTTCTTGATGCCAATCAATTATCTTTGGTGCATCAAGTGATAGAGCCCGGGCAAGCTCCGGTTTATTTTTAAAGTGACCACCGCCATAAATATCAAGATAATGCAAAGCAGGGCTATCCTCTGGCCGATCTGCTGCTTGTATACCACCCTGCGCCATCATAGAATTAGCATCACCATGACGAAGCTTTGTTGCCATCAAAATTTTGTCTTTTTTAACGCCATTTTCATGTGCAAAAAGTGCAGCGACTGTTCCTGCACCACCTCCACCAATAATAAGCAAATCAACATCATAATCAATTCTACTAAAATCAACATCTTTTGGGTTAAGAATAGATTTAGCTTCTAAAAGATCAACAATACCATTATACAACAATTTTCCCTTGTCAATACCAATTTTTACTTTCCTCTTAGTATTTTTCATATAATCAGGATGAAACTCATTCAGTATTTTCTCCCTATCTTCCATAGACAAAGGCTTCACTGGTTTAGACATGTTTCTTTTTCGTTTTTCCTCAACTTTTTTTATAGATTTCATCATATAATCTGGATAACCATCAGTCATTTTCATACTCTAATCACCCCCCATATCTCCTACTTCTTGAGCTTCGATTTTTCGTTCACTGTATAAGTTTGTGATTGTTTTTTTGTCCATCTCTATTAGTTTTTTAATCTCAGTATCATATTTTTTGTTCTCAATTTCTTTAATACGTTTTGCAAGATTTTTTGATCTTGGATCAATATACTTACCACGCAACCGCCTAGCAAGCTGCGAAACATGATAATGCTTGATATCAGCAGGGCATCTCATAGCACAAAGGCCACATTGAATACAATCGAAGGAAATTTCAGCACATTTTTGAATATCGCCTCTAATTGCCATTTGAATATACTTCATTACTTCGATGTCCTGAGGGCAAGATTTTGTACATGTGTTACAAGAAACACAACGAGCAATCTCAGGATACATTTCTAAAAGGGTGCTATCTTTGGGTTTAATTTTTTCAATGTTATACTCGGCTTTAGCGGCAGGGACAAATGGGAGTTGAACAAGATACATTTTATCCTCAACAACCTTCTGGCAAGCGAGATCAAAACCAAGTTTTTGCTCATCTTCCAACCTATAAATAGTTGAACATGCTCCACAAAAACCAGCTCGGCAACCACAGCCACGAATATATCTGTAACCAGCAAATTCTAATGCCTTCATTATAGTAAGACCAGCAGGAACTTTGTAGCTTTTTCCCATAACAAAAACTTCAACTTCTCCAGCTTCCTGCTTTACATCCTTTCCTTTCGTGCTCATGTTTTTACCCCCACTAAACAGAATTTATTAATTTTTAAATTTTCAACCATAATTTTGAGAAGATGTTTCTCGCTTTTATTTTCTTCACATGTGACATTCTCTGCCACTGGTTCATACAAAGCAGCTCCTCCAATATAAGATGCAATTTCAAATAAAAAAATCAAATATAAATCTTTTGTAAAATTCTCATAATAACAAGGAATATTAACATAAGCATACATATGGCAAAAAAATTAGTAAATTCTGCTCTTTTTAGCAAATATCGTACTCATTTTTGTTAAAATGGCAAAAAAATTAATATTAGAAAAACCAATTCTTAACATAATGGACAAGCTTGAACTGACCAACAAAGAAAAACTTATGCTATACGGACTTGCAAAATACCCAAAACTAACAGATAGACTTCTCTCAGAAAAACTTGATTTGAAACATTCAACTGTAACATCTATCAGGCATAGGCTAAGGGAAAACGAATATTTCAGAACCCTTATCATACCAAGACTTCAAAACATGGGCTGCAAAATGTTAGTCGCCACATATACAAGTTTTAATCCCTTGATTCCATTAGACGAGAGAGTTAAAATCACAGGAAAAACTATCGAGGTTTTTGACGAGATATTTTTCTCCGTTGGTGAGCAAGATAAAGGGTTTTCTCTTAGTCTCTCGCAAGATTATGCAACTATTGGAAGAATCAACGACATTAGAACTCAGACATTTGGTGGACGAGGGCTCTTGGAAGAAGAATACCCGAATATGGTAATATTTCCTTTTGAAATAAGTAAAATCCATCGTTTTTTTGACTTTGCCCCTTTATTGAAAAAAAAGTTTGATTTGAATTTTAAATCTGATAAAACAGTCAAAGACATTGGTTTTACAAATAAAGAGGACGTGTCCCTTTCCGATACCGAGAAAAAAGTTTACTGTATGTTGATTAGATATCCTGAATTATCTGATAGCAGTATCGGTTCTAAGTTGGGAGTTTCGCGTCATACTGTCTCAAGATCAAGAAAGGACTTTGAACAGAATGGCCTCATTAGGAAAAATAATCTGCCCAATCTTAAAAAATTAGGTTTTAAAATCTTAGCATTTTATCATATTAGATTTGATCCGCGAAAGCCACCCGATATGGAAAAAAACGAGGTGGCTCCACTATTGGGTGATTCAACCATTTTTTTAGCTCGGAGGATGTTTGAGGCGATTATGATTTCTATCTATAAGGACTATAACGAATATAAGCAGGATAGGACACGCATTATACAAGTTTTGAAAGAAAACAAGTGGATTGTACAAGATCCTTTGTTGCGTACATATGGATTGAATACCCTGTCTTTTATTAAGGATTTTAAGTTTGTCCACATTGCAAAAAAGATAGTTGGCTGTGATTTTGAGTTTTAAAAAACTTTTATAGGAGGATTTATATTTCCAAGTATATGAAACTTTTTGAGTATCGGGGGAAAGAACTGTTTGATAAATATGATATTGCGGTTCCAAATGGTAAGCTGGTGAATAGTGAGAAAGATCTTTCTGGTTTGAAGTTTCCTTTCGTTCTTAAGGCACAGGTTCCAATTGGTGGTCGTGGTAAAGCTGGCGGCATTAAATCAGCTGAGAATTTGAATGATGCTAAAGAAAAATTTTCTCAGATTATGGGCATGGATATCAAAGGTTTTACTGTAAAGAAAGTATATGCTGAGGAGAAAGTTGAAATCAAAAAAGAATTGTATCTTAGTATCACTTTAGATCGAACCAAAAGGATGCCTCTTATTATGATTAGTGGCGAGGGTGGCATGGATATTGAAAGTGTACCTGATGATAAAATTTTCAAGGAGTGGGTGAACCCGTTAATCGGCATCCAATCGTTCAATATACGTAATGTAGTATCTAAGCTTAAACTGGAGAAGGAAGAAGTCAGAGGAATTGCAAAGATTATCTCAAAGATATACAAGATGTTTAGAGAGTATGATTGTGAACTTGTTGAAATTAATCCGTTAATTATTCGATCTGATGGCAGCGCTATGGCACTAGATTCTAAAGTTAGCATTAACGATGATGCTATGTTTCGTCATTCTGATATTGCTCCTGAACTTGTAGAGCTCACGGCACTTGAGAAGGATGCAAAACAAAAAGGTATTTCGTTTATTCAATTGGATGGCAACATTGGCGTTATTGCTAATGGCGCAGGACTTACAATGGCTACGCTTGATGCTCTTACACATTATGAAGGCAAGGGCGGTGTATTCTTGGATCTTGGTGGTACTGATGATCCTGAGAAGGTAAAGCAGGCTTTTGAGTTGATGAAAAAAGCTAAGCCCAAAGTAATTTTCTTGAATCTATTTGGCGGTATTACAAAATGCGATACTGTTGCAAAAGGTGTAAAAGCAGTTATTACAAAGGAAGGAATTGATTGTCCAGTTATCACTCGCATCAAAGGAATGAATGAAGATGCTGCAAAAGATATTTTGAAGGATGCAGGACTTATTACTGCCACAACTTTGCAGGATGCAGCTCAAAGATCTTCTGATATGGCAGGAGGTGCATAAATGGCGATTTTCGTTGATAAAAAAAACAAATTAGTAGTTCAGGGTGCAACTGGCCATCAAGGAGTTTTTCACATTGGTGAGATGAAAAATTTTGGAACCAATGTTGTAGCTGGTGTAACCCCAGGTAAAGCAGGTCAAGATGTTCAGAGTGTTCCTATTTTTAATGACGTCATGGATGCCGTTGATGAAACTGGTGCGAATACATCGCTTATTTTAGTTCCTGCCCGGTTCGCAAAGGATGCCGTGTTTGAGGCACTTGACGCTGGAATAAAAACTGTTGTTGTAATTACTGAAAACATTCCGTTTCATGATGCAATGGAATTTGTTCACTATGCCAAATATAAAGACGCTGTTTTGATTGGCCCCAATTGCCCAGGGATCGCCAGCCCGGGTAAAACCAAGATAGGTATTCTTCCAGGTAGTATTTTTCTAGAAGGAAATGTTGGGGTGGCAAGCCGATCTGGGACACTTACATATGAGATCGTAAATTCACTTAGTGAAAAAGGAATGGGACAGAGTACCTGCGTAGGTCTCGGAGGCGATCCAATTATCGGCACATCTTTTATTAATGCATTAGATGCTTTTGAAAAGGATAAAGAAACCAAGGCAGTTGTTTTGGTTGGTGAGATCGGTGGGACGGCTGAAGAAGACGCTGCAGATCATATAATCGAGCATATTGGTAAGCCTGTTTTTGCGTTTATTGCCGGTAGAACCGCCCCTCCGGGAAAACGTATGGGGCATGCTGGTGCAATTATCGCCCGCGGTAAGGGAACCGCTGCATCAAAAATAAAGGCATTCGAAAAGGCAGACGTTAAGTTAGCACAATTCCCGACAGATATAGCAGATCTTGTTGAAAAATATAGTTAGATGGAAATCAAATGGGCTGAATACGAAAAGTTCAGCCGTTTGTATGAATATCTCTACTCAAAGGATCCCTTTATCCTCTCAACAGCAGCATCAATGTTTTCCAAGGTCGTTGCATAGGAAAACCTGAGGTATCCTTCACCATACGGACCAAAGGCAGTACCTGGAAGAGTAGCTACTCCTGCATTGTAAAGCAGATGATCAGCACATTCCTGGGCGGTCATGCCCGTCTCAATGATATTTGGGAAGGCATAGAATGCACCTTTTGGTGCCTGACAACTAAAGTGAGGTATGGAATTTAGACCTTTAACAATCCTGTCTCTTTTCTCCTTGAATCTTGCCATCATATCAGGAATAAAACTTTGATCACCAGTCAGCGCCTCTACACCCGCCCACTGTGTGAATGCTGCGGTACATGATACAGCACTGACAAGAAAATCCTGAAGTCTTTCTGCCATCTTGCAGGGTACCACCATATATCCTAAACGCCAACCTGTCATGGCATAGTATTTAGAGAATCCGTCCAAAAGTACGGTTCTTTCCTTAGCCTCATCTCTCGCTGTTGGAGTATAGTGACTGGTGTCGTACGTCATTTTTGAATATATTTCATCTGACACTACATAAACGTCATATTCCTCAGCTAGTTCTGCAATATCTTCCATCTCAGATTTGGTCATAACCGAACCAGTTGGATTTTGAGGAGAATTTACTATTATGAGCTTAGTCTTATCAGTTATCTTTTCCCTAATGTCGTCAGGATCCATACGGAATTCGTTTTCTTCTAAAAGAGGGACCAGTACACCTTCTGCACCCAAAAATGATGTGACCGATCCATACGTCGGATATCCCGGGTCCTGATAAATGACCTCGTCTCCAGGATTTACGGTAGCCAACATTGAAAAGAATATGCCAGGTTTCAAACCCGGAATAATAATAATCTGCTCCAAGTCGGGTCTATATCCTCTGGTCTTTTCCACCTCATCCTGAACGGCCTTTCTAAGTTCCAAAAGTCCAATTGAGGGGACATAATGTGTTTTTTTGTCTTGGATTGCTCGTATCCCCGCCTTGGCAATGTTTCCAGGAGTTTCCATATCTGGTTCGCCAATCTCAAAATGAAGAACACTCTTGCCCTGTCTTTCCAACTCCTGAGCCTTTGCAAGCACTTCAAATGCCGCTTCTCCACATATTCTATTTGCTCCTTCACTTAAATGTACCATTTTTTAATCACCTTTTTTAAACCTAATTATCCAGCCCGATTGCTTTTGCATATTTGACCAAACCAAGCTCCTTTAGTTTTTTCTGGGTTGGAATACCTTTTGCATTCCATCCGCGGAGAGAATAGTATTCCAAAAGACTCTGTCTAAATCCCTCTTCAGGCAAGACAATTCCCTTAGCTGGCCCCTTCGTAAATGAATCTTTAAAGAATCTGGTCGGTAGCTTGTCGTCATCTGGATCTAATCCATCCCTAAGATTGAATAATCTAATAAGATTCCATACGCGTTCCCCGGCCAAAAGATAACTCTCAACGGTGTGATCAAAGCCTGATGCCAAATTCCACATATCCACGCAGTTTTCTTCTGAAATGGGGGCAAAATCACAAAGCACCAGAGAGAAAAATGCTGCCCGTTCATCCTGGACATTCTTGACGAGCCGGGCTTTCTTTTCAAAAGAAAATCTATCAAGTTCTGGGTCATTAAGCTCGGCTTTAACAGTCCACGCACGTTGATGACATCCACCTCTATCTGATGTTGCATAGGCTAGCCCCATACCAAATGTTCCCCGCGGGTCATAGCCCGGTATCTCCAGCCCTTTGACGTGCACGGCGTAATCCTTAGAATCTTTTCCCAGTTTCTCTGAAGCAATTCTTACTCCCTCAGCCAGGATATCACCCGCCTTCCCTTTCCGATGGGCGATGTCATCTATGAGCCTTGCCAATTCCTCAGCCTTTCCCCAGCCAATATCATTTCCACCAAGACCTTTGCTGGTGATGACTCCTTTTCTGTATGCCTCAATTGCAAAACCTAACACCCCACCTAGCGAGATTGTATCCATTCCAAGTTCATTGCATCTTTCGTTGAGATATGCCACATCTTCAACAGAATTCATACCCAAATTGGAACCCATAAGTGCCAAGGTTTCATATTCAGGTCCCACAAGCGAAATGCCTTTGTGAGGTCCTGATTTGATAGAGGATCTATTCCAACATGCAATCACACAGTTATAGCATGCTCCACCCCTATCTACAATTCTCTTTTGCATGGCCTCCGCATTTATCTCATCAGCATGCTCAAAATATCCCTCCTGATAATTTCTAGTTGGGATGAGCCCCTCGTCATTAACAATTTTAACCCAATATGGAGTGCCATACTGTTTTCTGATGGGAACAAAATCATTTTCCTTGATCTGTTTTAAAACCTCCTTTGATACCTTACGGAATCCATCTGGATCATGTAATGGCACCTTGTTGCTACCATTAATAGCAATAGCTTTGAGATTCTTGGAACCCATAACTGCCCCCGGTCCACCTCTTCCTGCATGACGGTGTCCATCTATAGTTATAGCTGAGAACTTTACGAGATTCTCTCCTGCTGGTCCAATAAGAGCAGTCCTCACTCGCCCTTCAGTCTGCTGAAGCCAGTTATGCATTTCAAGGCATTCTTTTCCCCATATTTCAGAGGCATCTTTGAACTCAACTGAATCATCATTTATAACAATGTAAACTGGTGTATCAGATCGTCCTTTGAATATTATAAAATCCCAGCCTGCTTTCTTCATTTCTGCAGCGAAGATACCGCCAAAATGAGAGTCTAGATAAAGGCCAGTTTGAGGAGATTTGGTCACTACAGTTCCCCTACCTGAAGTCTGAGTTGAAGTACCAGTAAGAGGTCCAGTTGTAAACATCAGAAGATTTTCTGGTGATAAAGGATCTGTTCCTTTTGGAAGTCTATCAAATAATATCTTAGCTCCAAGTCCTTTAGCCCCGATGAAATCTCTAGCATCATTCATGTCTGTTTCTTCTACAGATGTAGCATGATTG
>CAZXHI010000193.1:0-1562 GCA_964640555.1 uncultured Thermoplasmatales archaeon
TGCAAAACAATCTTTGCTTTTCTTGTCTGAGCGTTTCCAGATATCTTTTTTCCACCAGTAATAATATCATTGATTGGAACATATTTACTCTCAATTCCTAAATTATCCAACCCTTTCATAACTGCTCCACATATTCTACCATAGCTTTTCAATATATTCTTTGGAATCTGTGGATGAGTCTCAGGAATTACAATGCTATAAGTTAATTCCTCTTCATGAAAAACTGCCCCTCCACCAGTTATTCTCCTCACGTAATCCACACCAAGTTTTCTGCAGGCGTCTAAATCAACCTCTTCTTTTAGACTCTGAAAATAACCAATTGAAATAGCCGATGGTTCCCACCCATAGAACCTTACCGTTGGCGAGACCTTGTCTTCACTACTTGCTACTAATACAGCTCTATCTACTGCCATATTTATAAAAGCCGTACTAAAATCTGTTTTTAATAATCTCCATTGTTCTTTCATTTTTTACACATCAATATTCCTTCAGTAAGTCCTTCTGCATGCAGGCCTATAAACTCAATATTATATCCTTTAATTATTAAATTTATTTTTTTAATCAAACTTTCTTCCTCAATTATTGTATTTTTCAGTTCATTTTCCATTGATTCAATTGATTCTTCGGGATAAGCAAAAAAATCTCCCATTATGTTTATCTTATTGATAGAATTGTTTTTTTCATCATAATCTAAAGATATCTTCAGAAGTTTCCCATTTGGTACTTTGTAAATTGATTTGGATTGCATTTTTTAGATGGGATGTCTTTTCACCTATAAATTTCTTCTTTTTTCAAATTCAACAAATTGCTTCTTCAGCGTGATAAGAACTTCTGACAAGCGGCCCTGATTCTACATGCTTAAAACCTAAGTCCGTCGCAGTTTTTTTGAACTCATCAAATTCCTTAGGCGTATAATATTTTTTAATTTCAGCATGATTTCTTGTTGGTTGTAAATACTGCCCAATTGTTAAAAAATCGACATCTGAATCTCTCAAATCCTGCATCGTCTTTACAATTTGATCTTTGTTTTCGCCCAAGCCCACCATGAAACCTGACTTCAATCTTACATTTTTGTCAATTTTTTTAATATTTTTCAATACCTCTAAACTTACCGTATAGTTTCCTTCGGGCCTTATTTCAGGAAATAATTCTTCAGCAACTTCTATATTGTGATTTACGACATCAGGTTTGGAATCGGCAACTTTCTTTAATGCTTCTTCACTACCTCTAAAATCGGGAATCAACACTTCAATTTTACAGCTATTGTTTAATTTTTTAATTTCTTTTACTGTATCGTAAAAAACACTAGCGCCACCGTCTTCTAAATCATCTCTTGTAACAGAAGTGATAACTGCATATTTCAAGCCTAAATCCTTAACACTCTCTGCAACATCTTTCGGCTCATTTAGATTTAGTGAGAGTGGCACTCCATGCTTTACATTGCAGTATTTGCAATTTCTTGTGCATATATTACCTAGAATTAAAAAAACAGCAGTTCCACGACCAAAACATTCTGCGATATTGGGGCATCTGGCCTCCTCACAAATAGTATGTAACTTAGC
>CAZXHI010000194.1:0-5581 GCA_964640555.1 uncultured Thermoplasmatales archaeon
GGTGACGACATTTATATCGCAACTGCCCTTGGCGAAGGACTCTATGAATATTTACTGATTATTTTTGGATCAATGCTTCTCTCAGGCTACAACACTTACCTCTACCGCAAATATAAACACCAATATCAATGGATATATCCCCTTATCTCAGCCATAGGATTCATTATTGGGGCATGGATTGCAGCACAAATCATGTTAATTATCAATCAAAGCGACGATACACCAATACTTGAAGCAATTGGTACCTTTATCGACACCTATCTCATTGGAATATTCATCCTTGCACTAATTATCGGCTATGCAGCACAATTTGCCTTTGGCCCCTATATATCCCAAGAAAAAAATAATCCTAAAACAAAATAAAGCGCTGATGTAAATGGAAATGGCACCATTACTGCAGTTGAAACATTTTGCTATTCAAGAGATAAAACCATGGCACAATATGGAATGGATCAAGTACCTCAAATATTAAATGAAATGAGCGAAAGAAAAATTAAAAATAGCCCTAAAGTTATTTTAAATGAGTTGAAATGGAGACAAGATTCCGATTTAGAAGAGGCAGAGATATGGTATGTTCATAGAGGGGCACGAAATGATACCAAGATTATCTCTGGCAAAGAGATTGTAGCGCTTGAAAAATCGTTCATGCAAACCACAACTGCAATGATTCCATATCACCGAATCTTTAAGATAATTTATGCAGGTGAGGTTATTTTTAAACGATGAGTGGATAGTTTTACAACCACGAAAGCGCATAATTTTAATTCTAAAACTTACGTCACATTAAATTATAATAGTATTTATATATTATTAAATATAAATACTATGCTGAAAAGAAAATGGATCAATATAAAAGATGCCCTCGATGTGGAAAGCCAATAAAACAGATACCGATAAGAAGACTTGATTCAGTTTTTATCATAGAACTTTATTGTGAATGATGTGATGAATCCATAACGATATATCCTAAGAGCGGTAAAATAAAATTCGAACAAGCTCAATTTTTCTAATATGTATTCTTTTTTCTACTACGTTTTTAACAAGGATATGTTTTTATCTTGTTCAAATGTTTACAAGCACGATAAATTATGAAAGTAGTACCAATGGCATCTGACTCACTTGGCGTACGTTCAATGGCAACATGTGTAGAAACCAAAGATTGCAAGATTCTAATTGATCCATCTGCGGCTCTTGGCCCAAAAAGATACGGGTTGCCACCTGCGGAACAGGAAATGATGGTGCTAGAAAACACAAAAAATGAGATAGCAAGGACTGCAAAACAATGTGACATACTTACTATATCGCACTATCATTATGATCACTACGATCCATCTGCAGGCTTTTACAAAGACAAAACGATATTTGCAAAAGACATCAACAAAAACATCAATAAATCTCAACAGAAAAGGGGAACAGATTTTAAAAAAATAGTGGAAGACTCATGTGATCTGATTTATTGTGATGATTCAAAACACAATGTTGGCAATACAGAACTTATATTCTCTCCACCGTTTTTCCATGGTCCTGAAAACGTACGACTCGGTTATGTTATAATGACAACCATTGATGATGGTGAAAAAAGATTGTTACACGCATCTGATGTTCAGGGCCCTGTAACAAAGAGCGCAAAGGAGTATATTATTTCTCAAAGTCCTGATCTACTCATTATGGATGGTCCACCAACCATCTTTTTAGGTTGGAAATTTAGTATGCAAAACCTGCAAGACGCGGCAGATAATCTGGTTGAAATAAAAGAAAAATTGGATTGTGATATTATTCTTGATCACCACTTACTAAGAGATTTAAATTATAAAAAGACCTTTCCTCAGCCATATCTGGCCAGTGGGGAAAAAGTTAAAACTTTCGCAGAATATTTAGGTAAGGAGAATAATACCCTTGAGGCACATAGAAAAGAATTGTGGGGTAAATAACATGGGTTTCATAAAAAGATTGGAGAAAAACATTGCAAAAAAAGAAAAGGCTATTGAGGCGGAAAAAAGAAAAATAGAGGAATTAAAAGATAAATGTGACTCCCACAGTATTACACGGGCTGAGTATAAAATCAAAAAGAATCACATTGAAGAGAAAATTAGATCCATGAACTCCAGGATGAGAGTCTTACAGGGTGGGATAACCAAAGAAAAAAAACATCTTGAAGAAAAAGAAAAGGAAAAAATGAAGAAAAAGGAAGAAAAAGGGAAAAAATAGTTTTTATGCCAATTATTGTTAAATTAGGGGACCTCACTCAGATTAATTGCGATGCCATTGTAAACCCTGCAAATTCTTCTGGCTATATGGGTGGCGGAGTAGCCGGTGCAATAAAACGTGTTGGTGGGGTAGAGATTGAAAAAGAGGCTATTAACAAGTCCCCCATTGTTGTTGGCAGAGCTGTTTCAACCTCGGCTGGTAGCTTACCTTGTAAATATGTTATTCATGCCCCCACTATGAAACGACCTGCGATGAGAATTGGCGTGGAAAACGTAAGGCTTGCAACTCAGGCTGCATTCAGACTTGCTAAGGAAATGGGGCTTAGCAGTATTGCCACTCCTGGAATGGGTACAGGTGTTGGTGGCGTATCTCATCGAAAAGCAGCAGAAACAATTGTAAAAATAGCAAAAGAATTTGAAGATAGTTTTGAAACAATATTTCTTGTCGATAGAGATAAGGAGATGATAGCTTCTTTTAATGGTTATCTCTAGTATCTAAAGGAAAATTGATCAAATTCATCAGATGCAGGCTGCTTTTCAACTTTTACATTGTCAACCTTTGCTAGTGGTGGACCATGATTGCACCATTCAAGCATTTCTTCTATGATTTTTTCATCCCCCTCAAATACTGCTTCAACATTTCCATCAGATGTGTTTCTTACCCATCCAGTTATGCCAAGTTGTTCTGCCTTATTTTTTGTGCTCGATCGGAACCATACTCCCTGGACTCTACCAGATATAATCACGTGTATCTTTGATTTCATGATAATTTCACTCTAAGGCTTAAAACGTAATATTGTTCGTGGAAACGGAATAGCATCTTTGATGTTGTCAATGCCGCATATCCATGCAACAACACGCTCAACACCAAGACCATAACCAGAATGGGGAACAGAACCATATTTTCTGAGGTCAAAATACCATTCATAGTTTTCAATTTTTTCCCCAGATTCCTTGAGTTTTTTCTCCATGTCTTCAACATCAAGACTCCGTTGGGATCCGCCAACTATTTCCCCGTATCCTCCTGGAGCAATCATATCAAAACAAAGTGCTGTTTTCGGGTCATCTGGATCTTTTGGCTTATAAAATGCCATTATTTCCAATGGGTAGTTTGTTACAACAACTGGAGTGTCGAAATGATTCATAAGCTTATTTTCTTCAATTGTTCTAAGGTCTTTGCCCCACTGAACATTCATATTTTCCTTTTCATTGAGTATCTCAAGGGCTTTGGTATATGTTATCGTTGAAAACTCTGACTCTGCAATATGCTGTAATTTATTGATGTCCTGTTTCAGTACGTTTAGTTCACGTTTGTTATGTTTCAGAACTTCACTTAGGATGAATTTTACCTCTTCTTTGGCAACCTCGGTAATGTCATGCAGATCCATCCAAGCTGCTTCCATCTCAGCCATCCAAAATTCAGATAAATGCCGCGAAGTTTTGGATCGTTCCGCTCTAAAAGTTGGTCCCATGTTGTAGATTTTTTCAAGTGAAAACACTGCCGCCTCCGCATAAAGTTGCCATGTCTGGGAGAGATACGTCTTATTATCGTAATATTTAACTTCAAACAGAGTAGAACCGCCTTCACATTGATTTGGCTGTAAGATTGGAGCATCGAATTCAAAGTAGCCTCTATCTCTGAAAAACTTATGTATTGCTCCTGCGACAGTAGATCTTATTTTTAATATTGAAGTGAGTTTTTGAGATCGGATCCAAAGATGTCTTTGATCAAGGAGGAACTCTGGGCTTTGATCTTTTACTATGGGGAAAGTTTCTGCGAAATTAACAACGTTAAAACCTACAACCTGGATTTCATATCCCTCAGGCGCTCGTTTATCTTCTTTAATAATACCTTTCAGCTCTACAGAGGATTCAATCAACGCTTTTTTTGCGTCTTCAAATTTATCATCTGGAAGATTGCCTTTTTTGACAGTTGCCTGTATTGTACCAGTAGCATCTCGTATTACAGTGAACACAATGTTTCCACTACTGCGTGTTCTATATATCCACCCACGAAGATGGACGGTCTCATCTGTTCTTTTTTCGTCAAGAATTTCTTCTATCTTCTTCCATCTGATTTCTGACATAGTAAAACCAATCACTACGGGATACAATTATAGCATATATGAATTACGGTGACACGTAAGAAATAGACTATAATCCCAATATAGGGGGAATGAGAACAACATAAGATAGGTATTTCAGCCAAAAAGTATCTTCTCAGCATTCCTCGATACAATATCTCTATGTTTCTCATCTGTTACAATCATGACCATCCAATCTGGAATAGCTCTTGATTTGATAGCTCCAGCCACAGGGGTAAACTCATCCAATGTTCTAATATCGTTTTCGTCGATGATCATAATATCGGTCTGATCTATGCGTGGTTCGGTGTAATGCAGTTCTCTATATGGAACATCAATTATTATATGTCCGGCAGGTATGTTAAGTATTTCTTCTATCTCTTTTTCCTTTTCTCTTCTCGGTTCTACGTTTTCTAGATTCTTGACAATATTGATATTCTGCTCGTTTAAATCAGGGAAAGATGCGGAGTAGGCTTGTTTAAACAGTTTTCTATATTTTAGACATGTGACAATTTTATATTGAAATGGTCCCATTCTTTTCATGTCACTCACAAGTTCTGCGTCAGTCATCTTAAAAAAATCAAAAGGATTCGCACAATGTATCATTTCAATGGCCTTGGAAAGCATCAGTTCTGCAATACGAACTGTTTTATGAAAGTATACGGAGGAATACATCAAAGCCCGTGCCATCAAAATACTCTCTACGACCCCAACGCCTTTTCTTCTAACTGCTAGTTTGCCACTGTTTATAGTCAACGTCTGTAAATAACGTTCTATATCTATTATTCCATAGGCAACGCCAGTATAATAGGCATCGCGGATAAGATAATCCAGTTGATCTACATCGATAGCACTATTCAAAAGATGACTTAGATATTGCTTTTTATGTGATTTTCCTTTAATGATGTCAGCAACTTCCTTTTGATTTATATTATTCCTACTCAGTATTTCGTGAACATCTGGAGATGTTATAAATTCCTTTTCCTCAGAACAAAAAATGTCGTAGTCTCCAAGAATGAGTTTCTCTGTTAGATCTACATGATCTGCATCAAGAGTATTCCTAAGAATGGATTCTAATGTGTGGGAAAAGGGGCCATGACCAATATCATGTAGTAAAGCTGCGCAGGTAATAAGCTCTGTATCATTTTTATCTAGATCCAATAGATTTGCGGCTTTAAAAGCCATATTATATGTTCCAAGAGAATGTTCTAGTCTGGTGTGATGTGCTCCGGGGAAAACTAGATGTGCAAGACCAAGCTGTTTAATATTGTACAAACGCTGAAGTTCTGG
>CAZXHI010000195.1:0-1783 GCA_964640555.1 uncultured Thermoplasmatales archaeon
TAGACTTTGTGAATTGATTGACTAATTGTTGTTTTCCCATCCTATGCATCCCATTACTGAATAATGGGAAGTATAAAATGAAATGTGCCTCTGTTCAAATGGTCAAAACAGCATTCAGAAATTGATAAGGTCATCTACTGAATGTTTAGTCTCTAAGAATCGTTGTTTTTATACGCAAAAAATTGTTTTTGGCGGGTCGAATAAAAATAAAAAACCGTATTATTGTACAGTCTACTCTCGGTATCCATAATAGTAGAAGGGTGGAAATGTAGAATGGTCTCAGAATGAACGATTTTTTTAGAACCTCCCCTAATGCAAATCATTTTTTGAAGTCCATCCAAATCGATGGAATCTATGGTAATGATCTTCTCAGTTCTTTAGAGGACCCTGTTCTATTTCCTCTTTATTTTCCTCAATAGCCATTTGCTCCATGATGAATTTAATGGTAGATTTAGGTATGCCATATCTGAAGTGTTTTATCCTATCTGGATCATCTTTGAATTCAAGATTTATCTGAATCCACAGGTTAAAAAGAATGATAGCTTGAATGTACAAAAACAATCTTGTTGAATCGTGAAGGGAATGTGTCTGGGCTTCAAATGCACCAATGTCTCTGTATCCAGTTTCAATACCCCATCTCTTCTTATAGTACAGAGCAATCCGCAGGCAGAAACTTTCCATGGACACATGTTCATTATGTGAAAGATATGTGAAAAAGGTAAGATATCCTTTTTTCACCAATGGATATTTTATCCCTTGTTTTTTCAGCCAATCTACCTTTAAAACAACCAGATTTACCTTTACATTATGGTTTTTATTTCCCTTGACATAGTTGTATACAACATGATAATTTCTATCATTTTTCTCTACCTCATCCACAATGGCTTTCACTTTTTTATCCTTATCCGCCCTAAAAACAAAATGTATTCCTTGTTTTTTGCACATCTTCATCGTGTCAACATCATCAAAACCTCCATCTCCTACAAACAATGCTATAGTTGCATTAGTTTTAGATTCAGTTTCTTCAATGAGTCGTTCAGTGGTTTTTGTTCTGTTTTGTAAAGGTAAAACACGATCAAATGCAAGAACGTATGTTGGTTCATCCCTCATTTTTATATTCTGAAGCGTCATATATTCATGAGCATAACAAGCACTATTCTTCGGTTTCCTTCCAATAACTGTTAGAATATCAGAACAAGATCTTTTACGCAGTTTCTTACCAATTGGAATTTTTGTATGTCGATAGACATTATGTGTATCAATCGCAACAAAAAGCTTCTTTTTCAGTTCACCTCTTTCAACAGAATTTTTAATGATATGATCATTTGCTCTACGTCCTTCCTCAAACAATGCAGATGAAAGTAAAGGACCAACACGATCCATTGCAGTCTCCCCTGTTTGACAATGGTGCCCTGCTGCTTTCATATCTCTTGAAACAGTAGTAACATAGCTGTTACGTATACCAGCCATTGCAAATAACTGAAGAGTCTCTTTTAATGAATGAATTGGATCGTCTGGTAACTGGAAATTGATAAATCTAGATACAATATCACAATATCTCTCTTTCAAACTCTTGCGAATCTTTTTACCCATCTCTTGCAGAGACATCTCGGCATCCCTCCTAGCAAGATAAAATCACGGTCCAACTATAAAAAATGTAATGGTAGTTCTGCTTTTTTTACCAAAAATTCTCATTCGTAGAGACTAACAAGGCAGTAACTATTTAATAGATAACTATTTCATATTACTAAAAAATGGAGAGAGGATATAATGTCAACATTTG
>CAZXHI010000196.1:0-5468 GCA_964640555.1 uncultured Thermoplasmatales archaeon
AATCGCAGATACTGTGGCTGTGAAGTCAACAAGTTTCGAGGGGTTTTATTCGTCATGACTGTGTCAGAAAGTACTGGAGGGATATTCTTTTTCTCTATAAAAAAACGTAAGAAAAATGATGAAGCTGTGGATGAAGAGTTCGATGGGGATAATTTACTATGTCGCTTTGTCTTGGATGGCCTTGGAGAAAAAATTGGAGAAAGTGTAGCAATAGAAGATGATATTATAATCATAAAAGCAGGAAGTAAATATCTTGGTGTCCCCCTTAAGCACGTCGAGGAAGAAGAGAAAACACTGCTGGTAAAAGGGCTAGTAGATCAAAGCAAGGCTGAAGAGATGGGAGAGAATTGGCGTCGAAAATCATTTGATGACGTCGACCTCAGTAAAGGGGAATAAGATGGATTTTGAATATAAGATGGTGATTGTTACTCGTACAGATTTAAATCTTTCTCCAGGTAAACTTGCTGCCCAGGTTGCCCACGCGGCTGTTGCATGTGCATTAAATACCAAGAAAGCTAAACCAAAATGGTTCAAGAAGTGGATGGATGATGGTGGAAAAAAAGCTGTTGTAAAGGTTGAAAGTGTTGACGATTTTCATCCCCTTAACAGAAAAGCCAAGCGTCTTGATATTGTATCATATATTGTAGTCGATGCAGGACATACCGAGATACCTGCTGGAACGGAAACCGTGCTTGGCATTGGTCCAGCACCCAGTAATATTATAGACCAAGTAACTGGGGATTTGTCTTTGCTTTGAAACATTTGCACCCTTGATTTTAACTTAGTTTTTGCTTTAAAAATCAAAGATTTATCAGTTCTCTGTATTTTATGTATATACTCAAAATCGTATGGCTTTGTCATAAGATACGGAAAAAGTAAAAAAAATGAAGAAGAGATTGTTTATTTTCTTCTTCTCAAAATAATCAATGCTATAACAACTGCTGCAAGCAAGGCTATTGCCTCGAATCCTGGGGTTCCCGAAGAGCCAGATGATCCATCATTTCCGCCATCTCCGTCTCCATCGTCATCTCCGCCACTGTCACTGTCATCGTTATCGTCTCCACCATAAAATGGGGAATATTCCCCGGGTGCCCAATCACCCCACCACTCTGAAGTTGCATCTCCCATTTCAGCATACTCAGCGGCATAACCCCAAAACTCAACACTCAAGTAGTCGCTACCCGTTTCATTAAAAACAAAAGATAAGGTTCCACCAGAAGAGTCTACTTCTGGATTAAAATCATACTTCATTTCACCCTCTCCCACACTGGATGCAAAACCTCCTCCTTCTCCTTCACTCCAAGACATCCAATAAGTTGCATCAGAAGTATTCATCATAATCATATACAAAAAATTACCAGAAGTTTGGATCGCACCATCAACTTTCATTGTAACCGTTAATTTCCCACCGCCAACACTATATGAAAGCTCTGTAATGTCAATATTTGGTTTATTTCCCACATCATAACTCCAACCCCAATTATTTGCCGTATATTCCCAATGAGCAACATCCCCAGTTGGATCGCTTTCTGTTTTATCAGCTGAAACGGCCATACTTGACAACAACATCACAGCTACGCTTACAAATAATATACTACTTTTCCAAAGTTTCATGATTTATTACCTCGATTAACGGGAAACGATTATTATTTTTAAATATATCGGAAAATGAAGGGGGTTTTTCATTTTAAAGAATGACCCAAAACAAATCAAAAAATGAGGAAAAAGGATCTTGATTTTGATTCTTTTTATGACTAAAAACCAAAATATTTTTAATACTGTAGCTAGTTACCATATTCATTTGCTAATGAGGGTGGATGAGATGAATGAAATAATAAAATCGTTTGGAAATAACGCGGGCAAAGTGTGGACAACACTTAAAGAAGAAGGTCCCCAAGTGCAAACAAAATTAATTAAAAAGACAAATATGAGAGATGACGAATTTTATGGAGCAATCGGCTGGCTTGCAAGAGAAGGGAAGATCTACAGAGATAAGAGAACATATCGAATTGGTGAAACGAATTTAACTGATAAAATTGGGTCAGATGCGGGCAAAGTGTGGAGCGTTATTGGTAGAAGTGAAATTGACGTTTCTGCTATTGCACGTCTATCGAAAATCAATAAGAATGATTGCTACTCTGCACTTGGATGGCTTGCAAGAGAAGGGAAAATTACGGCAAAGATAACAGTAAAAAAGAAGTAAAAAATAGGGTCTAGAAAGATCTTTGCAAACGTTTCTTATATCTTGCACATTCTTACGAGAAAAATCGTTTTCTATTAATACATATAGGGTGATTTTACTTTATCGAAACATATATTAGTGCATCTCTAAGTTTTGTTCTTTTGGATGAAACAGCAAATCCGATTATTAGGCATCGATGACTCCCCATTTACATTCACCGAGAAGTATGCAACAGTAATAGGTGTCATTATGCGTGGTGGAAGTTACATAGAATGTGTTTTAAGGAGTCAAGTATCAGTAGATGGAACTGATGCAACCAACATATGTAAGGAAATGGTAGAAAACACGCGTCATAGGAAACAGTTGAGAGCGATGATGCTTGATGGAATTGCGCTTGGTGGTTTTAACGTAGTTAGTATCCAAGAATTGTATTCCGCTACAAATCTACCGGTTATAACGGTTACAAGAGATAATCCTGATTTTGAAAAAATAGAGAAGGCGCTGAGGAAGAATTTTGAAGATTGGAAAGATCGGCTGAATCTAATGAAAAAAGGAGAACTTCATAAGATAGAAACCAGCCATAACCCTATCTACGTGAAATGTGCTGGTATTCCACTTGCTGAGACAAAAGAAATAATAAAGCTTTCAACAATACGAGGTGTCATACCTGAGCCAATACGTGTAGCTCATTTAATAGCATCGGGTGTTACGAGAGGTGAATCATATGGGAAAGCCTAAGGCAAAAGTGGATGGGGAAAAGTGTTTGGCTTGCGGTGGATGCATATCCGTCTGTCCGCAAGATGCAATATCAATGTGTGGCGGCAGAGCTTTTGTAATGGTAGACAAATGCATAAGTTGTGCTATCTGTATACGAACATGCCCGGTTGGAGCAATTAGTGGTGAGGTGTATTAGATTATGAAGTATGATGTTGTCGTAGTTGGCAGTGGACCTGCTGGAAGTGTCACAGCCAGATTCGCAGCTGAAAAAGGAGCGAAAGTCCTCATATTGGAAAGGCGAGCCGAAGTTGGAGTACCTGTATTATGTGGTGAGGGAATCAGTCAGAAAATTGATAACTGGGGAATGCTAGAAGGCAAGAGATGGATTGCAAGTAAAATGGATGGGGCTAAGATATATGCTCCCGATGGAACAATGGTAACGCTCTCCAAAGAAATGGCAGGAAACGAAACAGGCTACGTTGTTTACAGAGATATTTTTGATCAGGAACTTGCTCGTCAGGCTGCAAAGGCAGGTGCAAAAATAATGATGAAAACCGAAGCAACAGAACTACTCATGGACAATGAACAGATAAAAGGCGTGAAAGTCAAGCAATTTGATGAGGAATTTGAGATTGAGGCCGATATTGTTGTTGGTGCCGATGGCGTAGAATCAAAAGTGGGACAGTGGGCAGGCATTAACACTGTTTTAAAGCCAAATGACTTGGAAACCTGCGTCCAGTACACTCTTACAAATGTCGACTATAAATTGGATTACTGTGAGTTCTACATCGGGAAAAAAATTGCTCCGGGCGGATATGTCTGGATATTTCCTAAGGGCAAAGGCATTTTTAACGTAGGAATCGGAATCCTTGCCAGTCTCAGCGAATCAGGCATGGCTTTAAAACTTCTTGATAACTTTATAGAAAATCATACCGAATTGAAAAAAGGCGAACCTATCCGCCTTCTTGCAGGTGCGGCACCTGTTGCAAAACCTGTTGAAACAGTAAAAGATAATTTAATACTGGTTGGCGATGCAGCAAGACACGTTGATCCTATAACTGGTGGGGGATTAACAACCGCTTTAGAAGGTGGAAAAATAGCCGGCGAAACAATAGGCAGAGCAATAGAGCAACAAATGTTTGATGAGGAAACATTATCTGCATATGAAACAGGTTGGAAGGAAGCTTTTGGGAGAAAACTACGTCGAGACTATCTGGTTAAAGAAATCTTGCTTGATTTTGATGATAAAACGTTGAATATGCTTGCCGACTCTTTAAAGGATTATGAGTTTGAGGAGTTTAGTACGCTTAGCCTCGTAAAAGCATTGGTGTTAAAACACCCTACGTTACTTATGAAATTAAAGCCCCTTCTAAAAGTATCCAAAGAGAGTAAAGAAGAATAGGAGAAAAAATTATGAAGTGGGGATTAGTCTGCAAATACAATAATAAAAAATCCATTTCACTGGGAGAAGAAGTTTATGAATTTTTAAGTGAAAATGGAGAGGTTTTTGCAGAAGAGGGTTTTGCAAAAGAGGTGGAAATAAAAGGATTTTCACTTGAAGAAATTAACAAAAAAACTGACATAGTTGTCTCAGTTGGGGGAGATGGGACAATAATAAGAGCTTTAGAGGTAGTGGAAAAACCAATTTTTGCCATAAATTCAGGCGGCATGGGTTTCCTCGCAGAGGTGGAATCCAAGTATGCAATAGGTGGCTTGAAACAAGTGATAGATGGGAGATATAACATCGAAGAAAGATCCAAGCTAAAAATAATGTTAGACGGGAAACGACTTCCAGATGCGGCAAATGAGATTACAGTCCAAACAGATAAAATTGCAAAGATTATGTATTTGCAACTCTTTGTGGATAATGAATTACTTGAAACACTAGGAGCAGATGGTGTAATCATAGCTACACCAACAGGATCTACAAGCTATGCGTTAAGCGTTGGTGGGCCTCTTATGGATCCTTCAGTTAATGCCATGATAATAGCCCCTCTTGCCCCGTTTAGATTGTCTGCTCGCCCCTGGATTATTCCTTTAAATAAGAAAATAAATGTCAAACTACTGCCAAAAAGTAAAGAGACAAAACTTGTAATTGACGGGCACTACGCAAAAAATGTGACCACGGAAAGCAACATCGTTGTTACAGGTTCCGAGAAAAAATCAAGATTTGTCAGATTTGGAGAATCATTTTATCAGATGGTTAGATTGAAACTGGTGCGGTAAAAACCATGATCCTTTTTAAAAAGAAGAAAAATAAAGTTGAACCTATTCAGAAACGATGGAAGATTGCACGTAACTGTCTTGATCTGATTTTGGAATGCGCCAAATCAGAATACCCTAACGAATTTGGAGGGTTTTTGCGTGTTGATGCTGATGAAAAAGACACCATAACCGAGATAGTGATTTTACCTGGAACAATTTCAGGAGATTCTCATGCAATATTTAGGATGAATATGCTTCCAGTAGACTTTGCAATTGTCGGAACAGCTCATAGTCACCCATCCTACTCTGCTCGTCCTTCTGGCGCTGATCTTCAATTGTTTCAAAAACATGGTAAAATACATAT
>CAZXHI010000197.1:0-3237 GCA_964640555.1 uncultured Thermoplasmatales archaeon
GATGTTGTTGTATTTTAACTCGTTGTCAATGTATAATGCTTTTATCGGTGCTATACATACGATCTATCACATCAACCTCTGCGCCTACTTTTCCTTATGTAATTATTTTTTTAATATCTTTTATTATTGTAACATCTTTGAAATCTTATTCAGTGTGTTTAACGATATCGGGGTACTCTTGTTTTATGGGAAAATACAACCACTGGTAAAACCGTCTCAAGGTGGTTTAATGCATCTTGGCACCACTTGATTTCGCCTCTTTTTTAAATCAGATGATATACATATCAACAATTCCTATAAGATTAATAGCGTTGCATATACGGTTAGTTAGACATAAAATAAAACTTTATAGATAAAAACCTATTACGGTATTGAAATATTGATAAGTATAACGAACTTTATTAAACCTGGTGTATATTCAGGATGGGATATTACAGATGGGAAAACATGGTTTGGAAATAATTGATTTTAATGTTAATGCTTGTTTTTTAAATTTATCGCATTATAATTATCAATTATTGATAGGTGCATTATTTGAATAAGGGATCGTTTAATCTTAAAAAGCTATTATTCGGTAGGATAAACAGAAGGATAACCTTGCTTTTTTTAATGGTTGGAATAGCCGCTCCAGCATTAGGCATTTATTATTTCTATTCAATTTCACTTTCTATTCTGCCTCAAGATCCAGCGGTTTTTGCTGAAAAAAGAATTTTACTTGACACAGCTGCTGCAATAATATCGGCTTTAATCGCTATAGATGCAGGGATAGTAGGATTTTTTGTTTCACGATCGATTTCAAAACCAATAGGTAAATTATATGAAGCAACGCGGGAACTGGAAAAAGGAAATTTTAGCGTTCGGACAGATATCCAAACAAATGATGAGATAGAGCAATTGAGTCGTGCTTTTAATAAGAGTGCCACTGCATTGGGTAGGATGGAAGAAGAGCGACAACAGCTAGATAAGGCTAAATCAGAGTTCCTAAGTATGACCTCTCATGAACTTAGAACACCGATGACCTCTCTGAAGGCACAATTACAGATGTTGCAACAGCAATACTTTGGAAAACTTTCGGACAAACAAGGAGAAAGCCTAGGCATCGTTCTTAAAAACACCGAACGATTAAATAAAATAATAGAAGATTTTTTAGAAATCTCAAGAATAGAAGCTGCTAGATTAAGATTTGTTTTCAAAAAAACTAATCTGGTAGAAACAGTTAAAGAAACAGTTAGTTTAATGGAGGGTTTTGCCAAAGAAAAGAACATAAAACTCATAATAAACACCGGTGGACTACCAATGATCCAGGTTGATCCAGACCGTGTTAGTCAGGTTTTAAGAAACTTGGTATATAATGCTATAAAATTTTCTAAAAATGACAGTAAAATTGAAATTAATACTTCCGTGAAAAAAGATCATATTTTGTTCGGTGTTAAAGATTATGGTGTGGGTATGTCCCCAAAAGATCAAATAAGAGTTTTTGAACCATTTTTTCAAGTTGAAGAGACACTTTCCAGGGAACATGGTGGAACGGGCTTGGGCCTTGCAATTTGCAAAGGGATAGTTGAATCGCAAAAAGGAGAGCTGCGGGTCGAGAGCAGTTTGGGTAAAGGTAGTACCTTTTATTTTACAGTTCCACTTAGACCTGTAGAAAAGATTGAGCCGATAAGGGTACTCTTTTCACCAAAGACCGAAATAGAAAATGAATTAAAAGAGGAATTTATTGTGTTACTGGGGCCTATGGGAATTGCGGAATTTAATGAGTTAAAAGACAAGAACGCGACAGGAAAGGACGAGATATTCGAGTATATTGATTCATTAGAGAAACTAAATATATTAAGAAATACAGATGCAGAGAAATTTAAGATAAATGTTAGTAAAATCTTTGGTGATGAACCTATTAAAGAAGAAAATTTTAAGTTAGATAATGAGACATTGAAAAAGGAAGTTTAAGGTGGAAAAAATGAGATTGAGATCATTAATAGTAATAACATGCCTTGCTACTTCTATGATACCCATTAGCGTAATTGGTGGTTTACAGGGTTTTGAATTTGCAACAGCATTTCTTGGGATTATTGTCGCAGTTACATTTTTTGTTTCGTTATTTATAGCTTATTTTATTTCTCATCCGCTGGAGAAATTAACAAAAAATATTGACGATATAAGCAAAGGAAATCTAGATGTTCAATTGGAAAAAAGTGAGATATTTGAGATAAATAATCTAACCGATTCTTTAAATAGGGTTATGACTAGCCTAAAATTAGCGATACATAAAGTAGGTATAAAAAAAGGGGATATATTTGAAGAAACTGTTAAAGAAAAACAAGAGATGAAATCAAAATATGAAACTCTATTGAAAATTATAGATGAGTGGGTTTGGGAAGTTGATGAAAAAGGAATTTGTAAATCCTGTTCAGCAAAAATGGCGGATGCATTAGGATACAAACCTAACGAAATGATTGGAAAGAAAATTTTTGAATTAATGGGCTCCAAAGAGGCAAAAAAATTAAAAAATATTTTTAATGAAATGACAAGAGAGAAACAATATCATACGAATAAACTTGAGAACAGCTGGCATCATAGAGATGGGCATGGTGTTTCAGTTCTTACTCGTTTTGTCCCAGTTTTTGATGATTTTGAAAACTTCTGTGGATTTAGAGGCATAGGTAAAGATCTATCAGGGCACGAGGTCACTGAAGAAATTGAAGATTCAAACAAAAAATTAACAGATAGGAAGAAAATGCATGTTTCTCCTGATGAACGTAAAAACTTGAAAGATGGCTTACGGGAAGAAAAAACCTTGGATAAATTGACGGAAAAAGAATTTGATTATATGTTTATTTTTGATAAAAATGCAAGTATCGTTGACTGTAACGGGAATACGTATGGGAAACTGGGCTACAAAAAAGATGAGATACTTTCACTAAATCTCGCAGATTTTGATCGTTTTGAGACGATAGAGCATATTAAAAAGAAAATAAATAAAGTAAAAAGGCAAGGTAGTGTAAATTTGAAAACCATGCATAGGAAGAAAGATGGCACTTCAATATTTGTAAGTGAAAATATTCAATATCTTAAAGACAAAGATATGTTTAGATGTATTGTAAAAGAGGATATTTTATTATGAAATAAGAATAATTGTAATTCACTAATACATTTACGAACCAATAAAAGAGAGGAAAACATAGGGAAAAATCAGAGTTTGGCCAAAGAAGGCAACTCTCCTCCACGATTACTCCC
>CAZXHI010000198.1:0-3610 GCA_964640555.1 uncultured Thermoplasmatales archaeon
CATAGATATAATTAAAGCATCCTTTTTCTTTGAGATTTGATGTTAACCATTTTTCAGCTGGATTTAAGGAATTGTTTATCTTTTCATAAGATAAATCAACAATTTCAATACTAGAATAGTCCTCATATATGCAACCTGGAAGGAAAACTGATGATAATATAAGAGAACCTATTATAACAAGAATTGTTAGTTTACGGCAAACATGTATCGGACAAAATTTTTTGAACATATTTCTAAAAATCTTTCAACCTCCAAATACCTCTATCATCATTATTGTTATTTAACCTTGTTTTATAACCTGCTTACAGTAAATTGAAATTTAAACCTTTTACCATTAGTCGTTGAGGTATACAATCAGTGGTATTTAAATTTCTCAACTATACAACATTTTTATCCTACAAAGTGTAGTCTGGCCAATCATTCTGGCCTTTCGAGCCAGCTACTCTGGTTCGAATCCTGACAGGAGCATTTCTCCTTATAATTAAGATAATCAACCAGTCGTATTTCAAGGAATGAACTGAGATTGATTTGTTGTTTTTTGGCCTGATTAATTATTTCTTTATCTATGCTGAGTGTTAGTTTTTGTTTAGGCATAAACTATAAACGGGTTAACAGTATATAGTGTTAATGGTTAGCATGATTTATTATTACCAAATGCTGTAAAAGAAATTAACTAGACTTATAATAAATTCGAAGAATCTCAGATGGAGCCCAAATAATCTTGAATCAATAAGAAAAATCGATTTTCCATCATTTCAATTCATATATCTGAATTTTTGTGATATATTATGATATATTCATGTTCATTATACTGAACATATCAAATTTGTACAAAACATCAAAAATTGAATTAATTCCAGTAAATGTTTTATTTTGTGAATCAATGTGGTTGACTTTATTAAGAAATCTCTAGATTCAAAGGTTGCAAAACAGGTTATAGAGAATACTACTACAAAAATCGTTGAGGTACCATTAATGATCTTAAATAGGTTTTAATCAGATAAAATAAATCGGAAAAAATGATTATTTTATGAAAATATATACATTGAACATTTCCAATAAGTTATTAAAATATTGTTTTAATAATGGGTATACTAGTGAAGGTGTGATGGTGATTTATACTGTTTAAAATCCGTGGACGTTTAACCTTGCTTCTAGCTTCATTATTGACAGTTATTATCATTGGGATGATTGGTTTTTATTATATAAAACTCATGGAAGGAGTAAATCCAAATATTGTTGATGCTTTTAGTTGGACTATCGTTACACTTACAACATTAGGAGCTTATAGTGGTGAAACGATTCTTGAAAGCAGTCTTGGTAAATTGTTTACTTCAATAATAGTGATATTAGGAATATCTGTTTTTTTTGTTGGTGCTCCTCTTGTTATGGTCCCATGGATTGAAAGAAGAGTACAATCTATCCTACAACCAAAACCTATTGCATTACCAAAGGAAAATCATGTAATCATCTGTGGATATAATGAATTAATTGATGAAGTGATAGATGCGCTGAAACTCCATGGTTTTTCCTATATTGTTATCGATAGTAAATCTTCTTCAATAGACGAATGTAGAGAAAAACAAATACCATACATCAAAGGAGATCCCACTGATGATGATATACTAAATTATGCACATATTAAAAAATCTGTTTCTTTAATTGCAGCATTAAATGATGAACTAAATGCATTTATTTGTTTAACAGCAAAGAGAATAAGGGATGATATACGAATTATTGCAATTGCTGAAAAAACAAGAAATGTAAAAACATTGTATGCTGCAGGTGCTAATAGAGTATTAAATCCTAAGTTAATCACGGGTAGTATTCTTGGCAGAAGAGCATGTCATGATTTTATGATAGAAGTTTCTGGTAAATTTGCTAAATTTGGTGATCTTGAAATTAGACAATATGCAATTACTTCATCATCACTCATTGCAGATATGTCAATAAAAGAGTTACAGATTCGTTCTCGAACAGGAACCATTATTATTGGGTTATGGAAAGAAGGAGAGTTGATTATAAATCCTGAATCCCATGAAGTTTTATTAGAAGGGACAACAGTTCTTGCAATGGGGACAGATAGACAACTTGATTTATTCTATAAATTAATTGGAGGATGAATGATGGTAGATGTTATTATTTGTGGTTATGGGACCGTCGGAAAAAGAGTTTGTTATGCCTTAAAAAAACATAAAATAGATTTCATTACCATTGACATCAAACCAGAGATATCTGATGTTGAATCAAATCATATTATTGGAGACGCTCGTGTTGAAGAGGTCCTTATAAAAGCAGATGTTAAAACAGCAAAGACAGTAATAACTGTCACTGATAGTGATATGACAAATGCCTTCATTTCATTACTAGTAAAGAATATAAATAAGAATATTACGGTTCTTTCAATGGCTCATGATGTTGAAAACGTAAACAAGCTGGATAAAGCAGGTGTTGATTATATTTTTTCTTTGGCAAAAGTAGGTCGATTAATTGCAAAAAATACTATCGAACCTTATATTGCTGATTTTTTAGATATGATTAATCTTATGGAAGATATTGAGATTATGCCTGTTCATGTCAGTTCAAATTCACGTATTGTCGATAAAAGCATTAGAAAAGCAAAAATTCACAGAAAAACCGGCTCTCAGATTATTGCGATTAGGAGAGGTGATAAAACAATTTATTCACCTTCGGAGGACGAGTTGATTATTGCTGGTGATTATTTACTTGCTATTGGAAAAGGTGAGCAAATCCGTGAACTCTATAATCTCTCTGAACCTGAAAAATCAATAGAAAATATATGATTTCAAAATATAAGGTATTAAACAAATTAAAAAAATAAATGTAGTGTGAATTAAATATCATTGGAATCAACAGTTTTGGATTATTTTCTTGGATTCATTGGATTAATTTTTTTTGTTATTATTTTTATTATTACAACCTTAGCAATGACTCTCGATGGGAGTATTTCACTTCTATTAAACAATTATTTTTACTAGTAAATTGGTGTTCAAATCCCTTCCCCTGCATATTTTATACTTATTTTACAGGAGAAAAACTAAATTTTGAATGAAATTAGTTTGAACCCACTTTTACTGGTGAATTTTGATTCTATACCCAGGGCATATAAATTTCAACTTGCACATATACATACGGTCATTAGAAGGACTAACTGATTCATAAAAAACATCTGAATAAAAAAAGTTGAAGGCATTTTTCAGTTCATCAATATACTACGAGTGTTCATATCAATTCATTGCAAATATTTATATGTATCCAACCAATTAGAAATAACATGGGGGCAAAAAATATGAAAAAAGTTTTACCTTTAATAATAGTAGGAATCTTGGTTCTTAGTGGACTTGGAGCAGTTGCTATAAATGATGACAAGAGTTACGATTTAAAAATTGAGAATGAGTCAGTTATACTATCGAAACCCGTTATCACAGACATAGGTCAATATGTAACAGTCACTATGAAAGAATCAACATCTTCTTTGTTGTATGCAGGAAAACCTGTGTTACCAGTTGTAACAAAAGTGTTTACATTACCATTCGGATCGGAAATTAGTCATGTTGATGTAATTTTTTCTGAAGAAAACGAAATTGTA
>CAZXHI010000199.1:0-2335 GCA_964640555.1 uncultured Thermoplasmatales archaeon
TCATAGATATGATAAGTCACAAACTCCCTCTTTCTGAAGCGGCCAAAGGATTCAAATTGGTTGCTCAAGCACAGGAATCCATAAAAGTTGTTCTCTACCCACAGAAGTAACTATCCTTTCACCAAAAACAAATGAAAAAAAATAATTTTTCTTTCAAATTTGAATGATTACAAAAATTGAACATATTCAATCTTTAAGCTGAAATTCTTTTTGTTTGTTCAACTTATTAAAAAAAAAATTTATAATTTAAGAATCAATCAACAAAACTAATACAAGGAGATAAAAAATGAAACACAACATAATTAAAAAAGGATTGATATGTGCAATAATATTACTTTTCATCGGATCTGGACTTGCATCAGGATACCATGAGAGTAAACCAATATCAAAATGCGATTGTCAAACAATTGAAAACACAAACAGTGAATATGTTTCTAATTATCCAACAATGAAGCCGATTCCAATTGAATCAATTGATCTTAATCAGGGTGCTTCAGATGTTACTATTCTTGATACTCCCGCTGAATTTAGTTGGAAAAACATAGATGGAAAAGATTACACAACACCAGCAAAAAGCCAGAGAAATTGTGGCAGCTGTGGAATTTTTTCAGCTATGGGTGCTCTTGAAAGTGTGATAAAAATCAGAGAGGACCGTACGGATATTAGCCCTGATTTTTCTGAACAATATGTGCTCTCCTGTTTACCAGATGCAGCACTAACATATGGACAGGGATGCAACGGGGGAATGGCATATATGGCACATAAACTAATGATGGAGACAACACCAGAAGGAAATAATGTTAATGGAGCAGTTTTTGAGTCATATTTCCCATATCGAGCAAGTGATGACATACCATGTACCAATAAAAGATCAGGTTGGGATGAAAAACTTGTACCAATTTTAGACTGCGGGCAAATAACCATAGGTTATGACAGCCCAGAAAACAGAGAGAGAATCAAATCTACTATCCTTGAAAAAGGTCCAGTTGGGGGATATATGTATGTTCCTTTAAACCCTGATATTTTCCACATATGGGGCTTTAATAATCACAATCCAACAGACTATTATCCATATAGAGAAATGACTCTTGAAGTATTGAACCATGAAATTGTAATGGTAGGATGGAAAGATGACTCATCTATAGATAATGGCGGTTATTGGATTTGTAAAAATAGTTGGGGAGAAGACTACGGATACGATGGTTTTTATAATATTGAATATGGGGCTTTGTTCACAGGCTGCATAGTAGATTGGGTTGATTATGATCCAAATAGCTTTGATTGGCCTGCTGATCCTCATCCACCAAGTTCACCTAGTTTAAATGGACCTTCAACAGGAAATATCAGAGAAGAATACGAATATACAGTCAGCTCAACAGATCCAGATAATGATTACGTGTATTACACTGTTGATTGGGATGATGAAATTATTGAGGAATATCTTGGTCCATATAACTCAGGTGAAGAGGTTATATTAAGTCATTTATGGGAAAGGCAGGGACGTTATAACATCAAAGTAAAAGCAACTGATGAATGGGGTTCACAAAGTGATTGGACAACAATATCGGTAAGCATGCCAAAAAACAAACCAAACAACACACCATTCCTAAACTTCCTAGAGAATCATCCAAATCTGTTCCCGATGCTACGACAAATATTTGGACTGCAATAGAGGTCTAAAAACCTCTAATCTTTCTTTATTTTTTTTAAGAATTTTTCCTAGCCAGCTTAGGGTTTAAATCCCCGCCTTTTAAGGCGGTCTAAACCTTACATATTTTAGAAAGCTTCTAATTTTCCAAAAGATTGTGTTGTCTTGGTCGGGCACACCCGCAAAGCGGGTGTCACGATAACCCGACTAGGACGTGTTTTTATTGAAGTTGACTAGCGCAAGCCATAGCATTGGTCAGAATATGTACCACTTGGAATGGTGTCCTAAGTATCGGTACAATATGTTAAGAAAGCAGGAGAATAAAAACCTTTGTGAACAGATTTTGAGAGAAGTTGCATTTCGTCATAAAATTGAAATAACTGAATTGACTGTGATGCCAGATCACATTCACATAATAGTTTCGATACCTCCAACAATGAGCGTTTCAAAAGCTTTGCATCTCCTAAAAGGGGCCTCAGCAAATGAACTTTTCAAGAGAAAACCTAAATTCCGGAAAAGGTATCCTCGTGGTCATTTTTGGAGCCTTGGAAAATTTTATAGAACTGCTGGTGACGCGGATTTGGAAACTGTGACTAAATATGTACAGAATCAGCGACTTGTGCAAAAAACGTTAGACGTCAATTCTATTGGTAGCTAATTGGGGATTAATAGAAGCCCCGGCATTCA
>CAZXHI010000200.1:0-18080 GCA_964640555.1 uncultured Thermoplasmatales archaeon
ACCTCATTAAGATAAACACCTACATTTTTTGAAACGGCAACTCGATCTCCGATGTAATCTGGTAGATCCTCTGGAAAATCTTCATAGGTGTTGTCCCAGCTTATCCTCAGAGTAAAATTTACACCAGAGGTTTTGTATTCATCACGTATGAAATTTAACGCAGATTTTCCATCATTGCTATTCAGCGATGGTAAATCAACTACCCCTCCTTCTCTCATGAGATAACAGTCAGGGTTGGTTAGTTTCGTTGCAATAAAATCAGCCGTTTGATATTTTTCAAGTGATTCAACTCTAACTCCATATGCAGTATAAACTGTAGCAAGCAGTACAAAAAATAACGTAAATCCAATCATTACAACTGATAAAGCAGGCAGGGATGTGAACTCCTCAGAAACTGCTTTTTCATCATGTATAAACTTCTTAAGATGTAAACTTTTTTCCATTTTCCCCCACAAGCATAGATTTACAAGTTTATTATAAATCTAAAAATATGTATACATAACAATTTTATAAATATTATTAAAAAATCAAGAAATATTTTTAGAATTTTTTAGGAATGGCAAACGTAATTGGTCAAATCCAATTTATTCACATTGCAGAAAAACCGTTATATAAAGCATCCCATATTCCTCAGATGATAAGAACCATGGATCCAAAAGATTATAACTATGTAAAAATTGAACAGAAATGGCAGAAAAGATGGCTTGAAGAAAAAATATACGAATCAAAAAAGGAAAAGCAAAACAAATTTTTCATCCATTTTGCATATCCTGGAGTCTCCGGCTATCTTCATGTAGGTCATATGAGAGGTTTCACTTACTGTGACATCATAGCAAGGTATAAACGAATGACTGGATTTGATGTTTTATTTCCTGCAGGGTTTCATGCTTCAGGAATTCCCTCGTTTGGTTTTGCTAAAAAGGTAGAGCGAAAAGACAAAACCACCATAAACATGCTTAAAGAGTATGGATGCACAGACGATTTAATCAAAAAATTAACCGATCCTGTTGAGGTTGTAAAATATTTTGGCAAAGTGTATGTGGAAGATTATTGGAAGAAATTCGGTTTTCTAATAGACTACTCAAGAATCATGAGTACAATATCAAAAGGATATAACAAGTTTATACAATGGCAGTTTTACAAGCTTAAAGAAAAGGATTTACTAGTTCAGAAGCCCCATTTTGCACCTTTTTGTCCTAATTGTGGGCCTGTTGCAGTGGATAAATCAGAAACAGATATATTGAAAGGCGGCGCATCAGAGATCCTTGAATTTACAGCCATCAAATTTAAGATGGAAGATGGAACAATTCTTCCAGCTGCAACTCTCAGGCCAGAAACTATTTTTGGCGTAACTAACATGTGGGTTAACCCAAATGTTGAGTACGTTAAAGCCAGGATAAATGGCAAAACTTGGATTTGTTCAAAGGAAGGTGCAGATAAACTGTCTTATCAACTGGATAAAGTTGAAATTCTAAACGAGACAATATCTGGTAAAGAGCTCATTGGCAAAACCTGTAAAATACCAATATCTGATAGAGAGATACCCATCCTTTCTGGTCCATTTGCAGATCCTGCTGTTGCAACTGGTGTTGTAATGTCTGTCCCAGCTCATGCACCCTTTGATTGGATTGCACTTGTGGAATCAGGAACAGATATAGAGCCTATAACTATCATAGATGTGAAAGGTTTTGGTACAAATCCCGCTAAGGAAGCTTGCGATGAGTTAGGAGTAAAAAGCCAAACTGAAACAGAAAAACTCGATATGGCAACTGAAATTGTCTATAAGAAAGAGTTTCATACTGGTTTTCTCAATGAAAAATGTGGTCAATATGCAGGAGTAAAGGTATCTGACATAAAAGACGAGGTAAAAAACGAGTTAATATCCAAAAACAGTGCTGTAGTCATAAGAGAATTCTCTGAGGAGGTTATCTGCAGATGTGGGAAAAAAGTAGTTATAAAACAGATCCCTGACCAATGGTTCGTTAAATACAGTGATCAAAACCTAACTGAAGAATCCAAAAAACATGCGGATGCCATGAACATATACCCCGAGGATTACGCAAAGGAAATGCCAAAAGTTCTGGATTGGTTTGACGACCGCGCATGTATAAGAAAAGGTTCGTGGCTTGGTACTGAGTTTCCTTTTAAAAAAGGCTGGATCATTGAACCCATATCTGACTCTACACTGTATCCTGCATATTACATTATCTCAAAATATGTCAATGAAAACAAAATAAAACCAGAGGAAATGACTGAGGAGTTTTTTGATTATGTGTTTCTTGGAAGAGGAACGTCTAAGAATGACATATGGGATGAGATAAAATCTGATTTTGAATACTGGTATCCAGTTGACATCAATCTGGGTGGAAAGGAACATAAAACTGTGCATTTTCCTGTGTTCTTGATGAATCATGTTGCAGTCATGCCCAAAGATAAAAGACCTCAGGGTATTTTTGTCCACTGGTGGGTCACGCAAAAAGGAAAGGAAAAGATCAGTAAATCAAAGGGTGGTGCTGAGCACATTGCCAAGGCGGCTAATGTTTATGGTGTTGATGCCATGCGACTCTATTATGCACATGTTGGTTCTCCTTTTGTGGATGTAGAATGGGATCCAGAAATCATTATCAAATACAAAAACCGGATTGCAAACATATGGAAACTTATCCTGCAGTTATCAAACATGAAGGATATGAAAAACGAAAACCTTGATAACTGGCTCACAAGCATTTTAAATAGAAGGGTACAGAAGATCACAGATGCCTTCGGAAACTTCGATCTGCGTGTTGCATCCAATGAGATTTTCTTCGAGTGTCGAAAGGATATTCGATGGTATCTAAAAAGAGGGGGCAGCAATAAGAAAATACTTGATTCTTTTGTCAACACTTGGATAAAATTGATGGCTCCCATAACTCCTCATATTGCAGAAGAATTGTGGCATTTCAAAGAAAAAGATTTTGTTTCGAATGAATCATATCCACGATTTAACCCTGGTGAGATCTCTGAAAAAGATGAAGTAGGTGAATATCTTTTATCTAAACTTATCGATGATGCAAATGAAATTCTAAAGGTTACTAAGATCAAGCCAACGAAAATATGTGTATATGTATCGCCTGCATGGAAGTGGGAGATATTTAGAAAGGCATTAGAGCTCTCTTCGAAAGATAACCTTAATGTTGGTGATATAATGAAGGAAGTGATGTCTGATCCCAAGATGAAAGGCATTGCTAAGCGGGTTTCCCAATTTGCTGGTAAACTTCCAAGTGAGATTAAAAAATTAAGTGAGAGTGATAGAAAGAAATACTCGATTAAATTCGAAAGCGCCGAATATTTAGAAAACGCTAAGGATTATTTGAAAGGGGTGTTTTCTTGCGAAGTCGAAATCTATCGAGGCGACGACGAAGGGATTTATGATCCTGTTAATAAAGCAAGATATACCGTTCCACTACGGCCAGCTATTTACTTGGAATAAAAGAAGTTTGCATAATGCTATTAAACTGGGATAACCCTATCTGGCGTATCACTCATGTCTGGCGGTATTTCTCCAAGCCCATATACTGAATTTGTTGTTTCACAATAATAGTATCTCTTTCCACCTTTATCTTCTACATATTCCCCATGATCTCCATCTATATGTATCCCTACTGCAAGATGGCCTATGTCATCCTCTAAAACATAGAACAACAATGCTGTATCATAGCCCAGAGCATCCATTATTGATGCAAAAAGAACCGATGAGTCCTCACAATCACCCTTCTTATCAACTAAAGTCTCCACAGGATATCTCCAGTATTCGACTTGACCCTTGGTACTATTATCTGATGCATAGATTACATTTTTTTGAACAAATCTAAGTATGAAGTTTATGGTATCAACTTGACTATAATTTTCTCCTTCTGCAAACGATTTTAATTTACTTGCAACATCTAGTACCATCCGATCGTCTGATGTTACAAAACTAACCATTGCGTAATTGCCAAAACTCTGGGGCATTCTATTAACATTGGACTCTGCGTAACTCTTGTAAATATCCACGGGCACTTTCAATGAAAACTCCCAGTATTTTTCATTAAACCTCCAACGATATGTTCTGTCATAGACTGCTTCAGGGATATCAACCTCTTCTGAAACTGTAACGACATACCATAGTTTACCTTGACTACCCTCTGTTAAATCATTGTCGGAAATTGTGTTTTCTACCTTATCAAATTTCAAAATAAGTGTTTCTTCATTACCTTCACCTATGTCAATGACATCATCTTCCAGAATAAGATCATGATCATACATTATCACCTCTATATCCATATACTGCTCATCTGTTTGATCGGGTATGTCGTAGCTTATGGTATAACCTACATTCTGTTTTTCGTTTAGCTTAACCACCCAATTTTTGCCATTATTGTCAATTCTTTCTGGTTCCTTTCCATTGATTTTAATATCAAAATATGCCTGAGCCCATCGAAAAAGATCTACTCTACCAGTTACTTCAAATTGCTCTAACGTTATAGTAATGGAAAGATTCACATTATCATTGATATCATAACTGCTGGGTATTCCATCTCCATCCGAGTCTTTATGGGCATCTGGATCCTCAGGGAATTCATCAATCTCCAAAGGAGGGATACTGGTACTATCACTCTGATTCTTTCCAGGATTCCAACGGTCAGGGTATCCATCGTTATCAGTGTCGACACTAGCAGCAGGATCCAATGGAAACTTATCGATGTTGTTTCCAACACCGTCACCATCTGAATCATTTTGCTCAGAGGGATCTAATGGGAGATCATCATCGGTATCTGGCACACCGTCATTATCGGAATCAATCACTTTAGAATCATCTGGGCCATTAGTCTTAAGACTAACAAAAACACAAAACGTGGCAATAAGTAGTATCGAAATTACAAGTAATGTTAATATTTTCCTTTCCATTTCTGCTTAATAATAGTGTATTTTTGCATATAAATACCCTTCTAATCGCAATAAACATAAAAAACTACTATCTCATGCACCCCGCATAGTACAATGTCAAATGATTGCGCTGACAAGTCTGAAAAGACGTGGGATGCTATTGCTCAAAGTTTTGATGCGACACGGCGCAAACCGTGGAAACAATGCATTGACTTTATAGGCACATTTACTAAGGAAGATTTAGTTGTTGATGTCTGTTGTGGCAATGGACGTCATCTTATACCTTGTGCAAAGCGTTGTAAAAAAGCCATAGGTGTAGATCTCTCAAGAGAACTCTTGTGTATCGTTCAAAAAAAACTTGATGAAAAAAATCGCGATATTGCCAACCTTTTACATTCCAACGTTGTACACATACCACTTAAACATAACACAGTGGATGCAGTACTTTATATTGCATCATTACACAACATTAAAGGGAGAGACAGGCGTATTCAATCTCTGAGGGAAGTGAGACGAATACTAAAAAACGATGGCAAAGCGTTGATTAGTGTATGGTCAAGATGGCAGGATAAATACAGAAAACAGTTTTTTAAAAAGTGGTTCACACAGATGGGGCAAGCAGAGTTTGGAGATATCGATATTTACTGGAGGCAACATGGCCTTGACATTCCTCGTTTTTATCATCTATATGGCAAAAGAGAATTCTTAAGTGATCTACGCAAGGCAGATTTAGAAATAGTAGACATCCAGGATGTTAAAATGCATTCAGAAAAACATCCTGATAACTATTTTGCTGTGGTAAAAAAGAAAAAGTCTATAGAATAAACCATCGGAATTCACCTCGCTACTCTTATTATACGCCTTGGGGTCCTGGCTGTGTTATGTAACTACCTATTATCAAAACAATAATTGCAATGGCTATTGCCCAAATTGCAGATAAAAAACCAAAAGTAGGCAGTATATTAAACTGGAATAAGAAAATTGAAAACTCACCAATAAGAATACTTGCTATACATCCATATTTAGTTGCTCTACGCCAATACAATGCAGCAATTGCTGTAGGACACAAGACAGCAAGACCTGAAAACGTTGTTTTTACTAGTGTCCCCATTATTCCTTCGTTTGGATCGTATCCGCCAATGACAAACCACATGGCAAACAAAGAAAGCACTATAATCAAAATTTTTCCAAATGTTATCTCAGAAATCCGGTGTTTTTTCCGAGGGATATCGCGCGAGAGCATTGTCGAAAGCGAAAGAAGTTGGGAATCAGCCGTAGACATAAGGGCTGCTAGAGCACCTACCATGACAAATGCATAAACCAAAGACGGGGCAAATTTTTCTACCATCATCGGAAGCACTTTATCTTCTTGTCCCGGTAGTACTGATAGGCCTGCTCCATGTGCCCATATGCCAATTAAAACCGGAAAAAGAAACAAAAAAGATACAACGATAGGATATAGAATCATAGAATGTTTCAACGATTTTTGATCTTTCGCCGTGTAAAATCGTGAGAAGATTTGAGGAAACATTGGATCAGCAAATATCCACAGAATCATAAACGAGAACCAAATCTGTGGCAGGAAATAGTCATTGCCTCCTGGGCGGGTAAACAAATCAGGATTGGCACTGTATGCTAAAGCATTGGCATTTTCAAATCCCCCTAGATTCACTGCTATGAATATTACTGCAACAGTCATGGCTATTATCATTATTACACCTTGGATTACATCTGTCCAACCAGATCCCCTCATCCCTCCAGACAATACATAAACCATTATCACAATCATAGTGATTATTGCACCTATCTGCCAGCCAATACTGCCAGTCACATATTCAATGAGAATTCCTGCCCCAATTGCTTGAATGGCAAGATATGGAATAGTAAATATTACCATTACTCCCATAAATAGCAATCTTAGACTAGTGCTGTTAAATCTATCTCCAATGAGTTCAGGAGGTGTGATGTATTTCTTTTCCTTGCCCAATTTCCAGACTTTTCGCCCTATGACATAAAACATGATGGCCATTATTGCTGTCCCAAAACCCATTATTCCATATTGGCCAAAACCACTCGTATATGCCTTTCCAGCAAATCCAAGGAATGTAAATGCAGAGAAATTTGTTGCAGCCAGTGTAAAAAACAACAGAACTGGGCCAAACGTCCGGTTTGCTAGAAAATAATCTTCGGGTGTCTTCTTTGTTTTCTTATGCGCAACTACACCCAAAATAATGAGAAAAATAAAATAAAGTACAATCAAAACTAGAAATGTCATTTGCCATCCCTCCAAGCAAATCTTGAAAACGCATAGAACGCAAGAGAAACAGATAACGTTAGAACTAACAGATATATGACCCAAAAGGGAAGGCCAAGTATCAATGGTTTAGATTGCCCCCAGTCCCAGAAATCCAGAGATAATAAAAACAATCCAACAAACAGTAGATACCATAAGACATTGCTTTTTTTTGGAAGCCAGAATGGCAGATTCTTCAAAGTTTTTCCTCCTTTTAAATCTACCTTTTCCTGGTTTTTTCGGCTGGAAACGGTAAAAACAATGCCACTTTAATATCTCAGCTTACAGGGATATTAAATCTAGATAATAAATGTTTACTACTTTTCTAAAAAAATTATGAATGTCATTATGTCTTCCGTCCATTGAGTTCAAATAAAAAATTACTGAGTTCACCGATTTGTTCAGGAAGAATCTTTTCGACCCTCATATTTTGATAAGGTATGTTTTCAATCTCTATTCCATATACTTCACGTATCGTAGTTTTTATCCTCTTTCGTCTGTGATTAAACAACTCTCGCGTAAGATCAAAAAAGAATGTTTCGTCTAAAACAGAAAAGGGAGGAGACGCTCTAGGATATAATCTAACAACACATGAATCAACTTTCGGTTGAGGATAAAAACATGTTTTAGGGATTGTTTCCATAATTTTGCATAGTGATTTATAATAAACACCAATAGATAATCGAGAATAATCTTTGCTACCCGGTTTTGCAACCATTCGTTCTGCAAACTCTTTCTGGTAGATTAACACTGCTAAGGTAAAATCACAGTCTAGAAGCTTGAAAGTGATCGGTGACGATATATGATATGGTAAATTCGAAACAATTTTATTGAATTTCGGAAGAGTTTTAAAATCAACCTTTAAAGCATCACCACTAATTAATAATACATTATCAGGTAAACTTCCCTTGAGTTCACGGATAAGATTCTCATCTATCTCTATTGCTATTACCTTCCGTGCCTTCTCAGCCAGCAATTTTGTAATAACGCCCTTTCCAGGTCCTATTTCGAGAACAACGTCATCCTTTTTTATATTGGCATACTCTACTTCTCTCTTTGCTACTCTTCTATCAATTAAAAAATTCTGGCCAATTTTTCTTTTTGTCATATTTAGATCAATAATGACTCTTTGAAACAGGAGGTCGTGTGAAAATACGATACTTTTGGTCAGGATCCGTAAGTTCTAATTCAATCCGTTTGGCAATAAGTTTATCAGGTGCTCTCAAGAAATCTATGCGGTCACACATCTCCTCAAAGGTGGTAAAAGGCTTTTTTCTACGTTCATCCAGTATATCGTGCATCATTTTTTTACCAAGTCCAGGTAAAAGCTCCAGAACATGGAAACGAGTAGAAATAGCAGGTGATTCGTTAAAGAATTTTATAAAACGATCCATCTTATCGTGCACCATATCTAAGATAACATAAGGCATTTCTCCATGAGCTGTTGCCGTTAAATCTTCATAGTTAACTCTGCCTTTAATCTTAGTTATCTTCTTTCTTTTATTTGAGTCCTTGCCGACATATATTCTATCGCCAATGTTAAAAGACATGTCGTTTTTTGGTACTAACTCAAGTAATGTAAACTGATTTTCACCTATGCCATATACAGTAGGGTGTCTTTTGTGGAGGGATATATCTCCTCTCCCTTTTGACAAATAATCCAAAACATATACATAGTCCTCCACAACTAAACCTCCTGTTATTCGATATAGTATTTACCTACTATTTCTAAAATCTTTTTTATATTATCTTCACCTAGTGTAATTCTTTCCTTAGCAAAAATAGTTTTTATATCGTCCTTAGTGTTTGGAAGTAGATCAGCTATCTTATATGCATGAACCTGCTCCAAAAATTCTAACTTTGTCAACTCTTTTATCATGTCGTTTGTCTTTTTAACAGGTAATTTTGCAAACTTTTGAGCATGTTCCAACGCAATTCTCTGTTCATATAACATCTCTTCTCGTTCCTTGCTCAATTTATTTAGAATATTTTTAACCTCAGAAAGTGAAACGGGTCTAGCCTTGTCATCGCTTGATGTCACTGTTGCACTCTCCGTAGATGATCGGATCTAATAATCAATGTTTTATGTTTTTTACCTACATCAATGCCAACTAGATATGAATCTCCTTGCATTCCCTCTACCTTCCCAGTATATCCATGGAAACGAATATGTGGCATACCTTTGTGCACTGAGGGATCGATGACAATATTTACAGAATCTCCTTCTTCAAATTGCTGTAATGCTCTTGTAATAGAGGAAAGTCCTCTATCTCTTGGTTTCTTCCTTAGTATGTTTCTACTTTTACTTCTTATGCCTTTTGACCGTTTTACCAATTTTATTCCCCCTTGACTTCTATTACGTCCAATTCTGTTACCTTACAGGGAACATCTATCATTTCGCTTATACTTGGTCTAGTTCTTCCGTTATCGCCAGAGATTAACTCTTTTATATAAGTCCCAGATTCTGCTTCTATGGTCAATGTTGCCATAGTACCATCTATCGACTCTATATTACAGTTATGTATCTTCTTCTCTCTAATCATATTAGCTCTTCTACGAGCCACTCTTGACGGTGTAAACTGACTTATTGTTTTATCCCGTAATGCCTGAGCTACCTTTTTAAGCTTTTCTTTATTTATGACTTTTTCCCCAATTAAGACAACGCGGTATGTTTTCCTGAAATCAGCAGCCTTAATCCTAGCTATTTCATCTCTATCGGAAAAACGCAAGTTAGTCACTTTGATCTTACCTTTACCATGGATGTTAATCTTACGTTCCAATTGAGATAAATCCAGATTTCTGACCTTTGGGTCTTTTATCTCTAAAACAAAAGGCCGCCCATTCCCAAGCATGAGGGCATCTATATCCTCCCTACCACACCCATGAAATGATTCGTCAGAACTTTCTGTCTCTTCTAAAGTTTTTTTTGCAACTAACTCTTCAACGCTTGTTTCATACATCTTACCCGTATAATCACACTTTCTGCATCCTTTTCCACGGCAAATTCTACAAAACCATCTAGTCTGTGGTATATCTCTCCTATATTTATTGTACCGTCCATAAATAAAAAGTGATTTAATCTGAAGATTTACAACATCAAACGATGTGTCAATAACTGCCATTATGGTCGGCTTTTCAAAATTTACCTCTTTGTCAAGTTTCTCTTCTAGAATTTTACCAATTTCTCTTTTCAACTCCGTTTTAATGGATTCTGCATATTCAGATTCAGTAAAATCCAATAATTCTTGTTCTTTATCAAGAATATCATCGTCTATTTTGGTTCCCACCAGGAATGTTTCGAACTCGTATTCTTCTAATGATTCCGAAATCAGAAATGCAAAATGTTGTATCTCGCCAACCAACCCTGAACAAAGCCAGCAGTTATCTACCTCAACTGTTTCATATTGTTTTAGATGTTTTCTTAGTTGATTTTTACGTTCTTTGTTTGTTACTCCATTGCCAATTTTTGCAAAAAGTCGCCCTAGACAATGATCGCATAGTTTGTATTTTGACAGAACTTTTTCTGCAATTTCAATGTTCTTTTTATCTTTTAGACTGCCTGTCATTTGGAGGGCTTAATATCAGATGATATTTTAAGTGTTGGTATGAAAAAGACAAGGATCAGATTATGATTAATTTCGAAATCAATCGCATCTCATTTTAGCAATGTTTTTAATGGTTAAGGAGATACAATATAAAATCTCGGGAGGTAGAATATATGGTTGAAGTTTCTCCATTTAAAGGCATCACGTATAACAAAGAAAAAATAGGTAAACTAGATGATGTAACATCTCCACCTTATGACATTATATCTTCAGATATGCAGACAGGACTTTATAAAAAAAATCCATATAACTTTGTAAGACTTATACTTGGAAAACAAAACTCAAATGACACTAAACAAAATAATCGTTATACGAGGGCCAAAGAACAGTTTGATTCATGGATGAAAGAATCGATCTTGACTGGGTCGGATAAAACAGCTATTTTTCCATATAAAATTGAATATAATGTAAAGAACCAATCAAAGACAATGAACGGATTTTTTGTCCTATTAAAACTAGATCCAGAATATAAACAGGTAAAAGCACATGAAAGAACATTGTCTAAGCCAAAGGCAGACAGATTGAATCTTATGCGTGCTTGTAATGCAAATCTTGAACCAATTGAACTGTTATACATCGATGAAAAAGATATAATAAGGAAGAAAATAGATGAATCTCTTGGTGAGCCCATTATAGATGTGAAAGGATACGACGATTTTACCCACAAATTATGGAAGCTGGAAGATGAAGATATTACCTCCCTGGTTGCAGGCGAGCTTAAAGATAAAATTTTGTTTATTGCCGATGGTCACCATAGATATCAAACCGCAATTAATTATGCTTATGAAATGGAAAAGAAAACAGGAGATCACAATGATAACGCACCGTTCAACTATCGAATGGTCATCCTTGCAAACATATTTGATGAGGGTTTGTCTATCCTTCCGACTCATAGGCTAATCAAAATGTCAAATATTGATTCAGAACATCTTGTGGAAAAACTAGGGGAGTATTTTACTGTTCAAGAAAAAATGGTTGATGGTTCAAATAAAGACTATGAGTCACTGGGAAAAACAATTAAAGCGGAAATAGCAACAGAGAAAAAACACAAATTTGCAATGTATTTAAAGAGCAAATATTATGTTTTAACATTGAAGGATGAAAAATTAATGGACAAGTTTGCAGGTGACCGCTCAAAGACTTGGAGAACACTGGACGTTTCAATTTTACACAAGATCATATTTGAACATATATTAGGGATAAATGAAGGTAATCTAGAGGATCATGTGAAATACACTCGGGTTGATGAGGAGGCAATACAATTTGTTGAGGACGGAGATTATGATCTCTCCTTTTTGATAAATGCCACAAAGATAGAGGAATTAAAAACAATAGCGGAGGCAGGTGAACACATGCCTCAGAAATCCACTTATTTTCTGCCTAAAATGTTGTCAGGCCTTGTTATGTACAAAATGGACATGTAGTGTAATAACAAATTGGAATTATCTGAGTAATATTGATATAAAATGACCAATGTAATGAGTTGCAATTATAACCAGTACCGCAATTATCAGGTGTTCGCCTATTATTTTCCAAGGAGTTGTATTTTGTTCCCTAGCAATGACAAAACTATTCACAAGTAGTATGTATAATCCAAACATTACACTTATGATAATTGCCTTTGAAAGCTCTATCAACAGAACTGGAAGAATAAAAATCGATGAAAAGATAAATTTAAATAGAATAGTAGAAAAAGTTGATTCCCATACTTCTTCTGTAGTATGTTTATTTTCGGATTCTTCGGCCATATGAATGCCCATTGCATCTGACAATGCATCTGCTATTGCTATTGTCAATATACCACCGATAACCACAAGTTTTGAGTGGGTACTAGAATGTAGTCCCACCATTAAACCAAGTGTTGTAATTATCCCGGAGGTCAGACCAAAGTTAAATCCAACTTTTAATGAATGTTTCATTATATCCCCTTATTTATATTTAATATTTATAAATGATTTGTTATACAGTTATTATCCATGCCCTTGAGAGATATCGGATATAATCAATCTGGAAATCATATTGCACCAGTTACTTTAATAAACAAGCATACATTCCGTCATCGAATATGTCTTTGATGGAAGGTCTGTTGGTTTTTTTTGCTATACTTTCTGCATATTTCCTTATAGTAATGTTTCTCCACAAAAAGGGCATTTTGGAAAAATATAATATTTCTCTTTATGGCCCTGCATTATTACTACGTACCACGAAGGGCAGGAATTTTCTTAAAAAAATTGCAGATAGAAAGAGATTCTGGAAAGCTTTTGGAAGTTTTGGCATTGTTTTTTGCTTTGTCATGATGATTCTGATGGTTCTAGTACTTGCTCTGCAAGCATGGACGGTGTTGGGTTTTACTCCTGAACAAAAGGAGGCATTACCTGGAATTGAATATGGTTTAGTACTTCCGGGTATTAACCCCATACTTCCCCTTGAATATATTGCGTACATACTTCTGGCATTAGTTGTTGCAGTCATTGTACATGAATTTTCCCATGGCATTCTTACGTTTGCAAGTAACCTAAAGGTTAAATCATTAGGTATCCTTTATCTTATCATACCGCTAGGGGCATTTTGTGAACCAGATGAAGAGCAACTGCGAAACACGAAAACATCAAATCGTATGCGTGTCTATGCTGCAGGACCAACATCAAATTTTACTGTTGTTTTGATAAGCATTTTGCTTTTTTCATTTGTCTTTATGCCTGCAGTTCAACATGCAGCAGATGGCATTGGCATTATTTCAATTGGTGAAGACACCCCTGCTGAGGAACTGGGTCTTCAACCTGGTATGATAATAACTCATATCAACGACACAAAAATCGATACATTCTATGACTTCTTTATAGTGATGAACAACACTCGGGCAAATCAGACCGTAAACATATCATATGTTGGGCAGGAGACTTATATCGAAAGTGTTGTTTTATCGGATAAATATTACGAATATGAAAAAAGAAATCCTGGGGCAAACAATAAATCATATATGGGTAAGGGTTACCTTGGTGTAGGCCCCAATCCATTCATAGATTTTCTACCGATATTGAAAAATCCCTTCAGTAATTTCCCAAATAATTTCCTGTTGTTTTATATACTTCCATTGTTAGGTCTTGATGGATACAATCCAATTTATTCACCATTTACTGATTCATACATAATAACTGGTCCACTTAGTTTCATACCAAGTAATGTATTCTGGGCAATTTTAAACGCATTATACTGGATTTTCTGGTTAAATCTTGCTGTTGGGTTATTCAACGTTTTACCGATGATTCCACTAGATGGGGGATTTCTATTCAACGATGCCCTAGGATCCTTCATAAGGCGAGTTAAAAAAGGTCTGTCAGATGAGAGAAGAGAAAAAATTGTAAAAAATGTTTCTTTAGTAACTTCTTTACTAATCTTATTTATAGTCCTATTCCCATGGTTAGTAAAATACTTTTAGAAGTGTGTTTTAACTATTTTTCAAAGCATTAATTGTTTTCATCAATAGTTAATTTTACAAGGTGAGGGTATCTTCATACCTGCCTTTCGAAGCGCATCTTTTGCCTGATCAATATTTTGTTCAGTTGTTTCAACTTCCATTATAATTTGATTTGGCTTTACATGTGCAGCAATTGAGACTATTTTACCGTATGCTGATCTCATTCCCTGAGAAACCCTATCTGCACCTGCACCAGTTGCTTGTTTGTTTTCTCTTAATACATTATGCGGATAAACTCTGACTCTTAGCCGATAGTTTGATACCCCTAACTTTTTCTCCAGAGCGCGGTTTGCAGTTATACGGGCTGATTCTAATGCATTGTGTCTCACTTGACATCTCTCATTTGAAGTTAAAGAGATTTTTATGGGGAAGTCTGCTTTCTTGTTTCCCATGACAAATTGTGTAATACGGGAAGCGGGTATACCGCCCATATATTCTCGTCTAGTAGAAGACTGTCCTCTTACGTATCTGTACATACTGCTTGGTTTTCGTGCCATTTTTCACATCCTTTGATACAGTTAATAGAGAAATCGAAATGGATATGGTATTTATAACTCTTTTTACCATAGATATCCCACTATGAACAGCTGCTGGTGCAGATTCAAAAGACAAGCATCATTATTTAATGCGCCCTCGTTTGATAGTTTAATTTACGAATCAGGTGGTCTTTTTTAATGTGCAAAACCCTTTAAATGTGATATTAATTTCCAGTCTGTATGAACTACCCCTTACATGAAGCCGAAAACGAAATTACATTATTGTTAAAGGGCGTTTTAGCTAAATTAAATTATGATTGTGAAGTAAAATTAGAGATTCCACCAGAAAATATGGGTGACTTTGCTTTTCCATGCTTTTCTCTTGCACCAATTGCAAAAAAATCGCCAAAAGACATAGCAGAGGACATTGCAGAAAGAATAGAAAAAGGCAAATGGGTAGCAAGAATAGATACTCATGGGGGGTATGTAAATTTCTATATAGATGGCGAACGTCTCGCATCTGCAACATTGAATTCAATCCTTGAAATGAAAGAAGAATATGGATGTTTACAGAAAAAGAATAAAAAAGTCATTATTGAACATACATCTGCTAATCCCAATGGCCCACTTCACGTTGGAAGAGCAAGAAACCCAATTATTGGAGATACACTTGTCAGAATATTTGGAGCAGCAGGATATGATGTTGCATCCCAGTTTTATCTAGATGATTTAGGAAAACAGGTTGCTATTCTTACTTGGGGAATTAACAACATAGATCCAAATAATAGCACTCTCCCTAAATACGAAAAACCTGACCATAAAAATGTAGGATTTTACCAAGAAGCAAACAAGCTAATGGAAAAAGATGAAACGGTTGCTAAAGAAATTGGCGAAATCGTTAAAAAATCAGAACACGGCGATAGTAAAACTATAGAGTTGGTGCATAAGGCATACAAACTTGTATTGGAAGGAATAAATGAGAGCCTCGATCGCATCAACATACACATCGATAAATATGTTCCTGAATCAATGTTTGTAAAGGATAAAAGTGTTGAAAAGGTAATATCTAACCTGAAAAAAACACAATATTGTCATGAAAAGGATGGCGCTCTCTATTTGGATCTAGAATCCTTTGGAATTCATGGAAGAAACACAAATTTTTTCTTTTTAAGAAGTGATGGTACGTCACTTTATGCAACAAGGGATATTGCATACCATCAGTGGAAAGCAAAACATGCCGATATGCTCATAAACGTGCTTGGTGAGGATCACAAACTTGAATCAAGACAGGTCGAGATAGCACTACAACTACAGGGTGAAAAGATTTTACCAAAGCCCGTTTTTTATGCATTTGTATCAATGCCGGGGGGAAAAATGTCCACAAGACGGGGACGTGTTGTGTATCTCGATCAACTCATAGATGAATGTGTTGAGAGGGCATATAATGAGGTTAAGAAACGGAGGGGAAAAGAACTCTCTGAAAAAAAGATGAAGGAGATATCAGAAATGATTGGTATTGGTGCCCTAAGGTACAATGTCATAAAAGTTCAACCTGAAAAAGACATTGTATTCAAATGGGAAGAAGCTTTAAATTTTGAGGGAAACTCCGCCCCATTTATACAATATGCTCATGCACGTGCCTGTAGTATACTGTCAAAAAAGGAAGATAGTGTCAAAGATGTCAATGCCCTTCTGTTAAAACATGATTCAGAACTTCAACTTATAAAAAAGCTGGCAAAGTTTCCCATGGTCATTGATGAGGCATGTAAGGGTTGCAGGCCACACATTATAACCACGTATCTATGTGACATTGCCTCCCAGTTTAACCAGTTCTACAGAGATTGCCATGTGCTATCAGAAGAAAACCTCGAACTTAGAAAGGCGAGACTTGCACTTGTCGATTCAACGAGAATCGTTCTCAGAAATGGTTTAGATCTGCTAGGGATCGTTGCACCTGAGGAAATGTAATAAAATACAAACATGAAACTTTAGTTTCATAATAACTTGAATAGGATTTCCAAATTAATCTAAAACTCATTTGGAACTACATTTTATTTAAACAATAGAATTTATGCCATTATTCAACCCTCCAATATCCATTTCATACAATGATTTTCACCCTTTCCAGTGATCACGCTTCATTTCTAGTGTATCACTGGTTAAAACGTTATGTTAAACCACTCTTAGAGGCAAGACGTTTCTTGAATCTGTTCTGTAATCTAATCAATGCCAGAACATGCAGTGAAAGAAGCGTGAAATGCAACTCCAATTCAACTGCTTCCTTTCCCTTACGTTTTATAGCTTGTTGCAGACCCATATCGTTTTTAATGAAATCATTTTCTGATTCTGTCATATTCCTCTGGTGAAAATGATCAAGATATCCATCTGAACATTCATTTTTTGCTGCCATATGCATATTTCTTATCATATGCCCCACAGGTTCATAACACCCCTTCTTAATCAAATATTTCATCATACCATCCTCCGAAGTAAATACTCTGAAGTCGGACTCGTTATGGAATTTCTGGTATTCAACCTTCATATCAGATGGTGTTGCATGCTCATTATACACCCAGTTATCAGCAATATTATAATGTAGAGACGTCCCATAAATCACCTCAATTTGAGCAATATTCGATATTGTTGCATACTTCCCATCAACAAAAAGATCATTCACATGAATGCCATTCTTCTTCAACTGTTTCATATGAGGAAGAAGTGTTTTCCCCTCATCCTCATTGATATCAATGACATCGCCAACTAATGGGACAATACCTGTTTCAGGATCATATGATTCAGTTGTTGCAACCTTATACCCTGTGACCTTGTAATGACCATTATAATCAGCATCCTTATCTGAACTTACAGATTTAACAGGAAACGCATCACTCCCACAACAATCACCAAGATCAACACCCAGTTTCTCAGCAGCCATTCTCAATGCAATAAAGATCGCTTGATCAATCTGTTTAACACCGTCAACACCAAACCGGTTTTTCAAATTCAACCGAATTGTCTCACCACAAGGAATCTCAAATGAACCATCCATGCTCTTCTCATAACCTAACAGTTCAGCATCAAATGGATGGGTTTTCAGATAATTCACGGTTTTATTTGGTGTCAAACCCTTCACCTTCATAAAAACCAGTGTCCGCCCCATAGAACCAAGATATTTGATACTTGCTTGACGTTTATAAAACGGTTTCATTGCATCTTCCAAAACCGTTACATCCAAGAAACTCAGAAACAACGTAAGTTTCATCGGGTTATCAGTATCAGGGTTGTAAAACTCTGTTCGGCTGCCACCATATTTCTCCAATTCC
>CAZXHI010000201.1:0-3232 GCA_964640555.1 uncultured Thermoplasmatales archaeon
GTGGTAATAGAAGACGGCGAAGATGAACTTGTTGTCGTAGCAACTAGCAGTAAAGATGCGAAAAACAAAATATATGCTTTCAATGGAAATGATCTTTTGGCACCAATAATCTGGACATTTAGTTATCCTGATAATTCCAAAATTCGCTATTGTTCATCACCTGTGGTCTACGATGATAAGATTTTCATAACTTCATGTGGAGAAACAAACAAAATGTTTGCTCTTGATTTCAGTGGAAATTTACAATCAAATTTAGATATAGATTTACCGGCCGGGAGTTTGTCAAGTCCTGCTATTCAAGATGATAAGATAGTAGTAGGATGTACAAACAAGGATGGAAAAAGTCTCTTTGTTTTTGATTTAGAGGGAAATGAGATATGGAGTAAGAGTATAGGAGCAATTGGTAGGGCAGCTCCCATTGTCTATGAGAATAAAATTTTTGTATCGGTCAGAGTGCCAGTAGAAAAAATTTCCTTCATCGATTATTCTTATACTAAGATTGTTGCTCTGGATTTAGAGAACGGAGATGAACTATGGAATGAATCCATTACGTCTTCTCCGAATTTACCAAATAAAAATGAGTTTGCTGCTTGCAGTACTCCTACCATTTATGATGATTTAATTTTTGTGGCTTCCCCAAATTGGAAACTGTATGCTTTTAACATTGAAAATGGAGATTTAACGAGCAAATGGGCTTCAAATCCGATAACGTTATATGATATCATACCAACTTCGAGTAATCCTTTGGTATCATCCACTGCCTCTGCTGATGGGGCTATTTATGTTGGAACTCCAGGTGGATTTATGTGGGTCATTAAAGCATCAAATGGTGAAGCTGTAAAATCGATACCAACCCTGAATGGGGCAGGTATTTGGTCATCACCAATTATTGTGGATGGTTTATTATTTTTTAGTGATGAAGATGGAAATTTATACAGCGTAGGAGAAGAATCAAAGGTGGTGGAAAGTGAAACCAAAGGAGGATTCAGTTCTGTGCCAATATATTTACCACAGGATGGAGACAATGGGGAAAAATACTACTGGGCTATGTTCTATGCAAATTATGGGGAATTTGGAGGTAAATTATCTTTTACCCTGCTTGATGAGGAAGGAAAAGAACTAAAAAGAAATATTGCCAATAATGTTTCTATATATGAATACGCTGGAAATAATACCATAAAATTGAAAGCAGAATTTACAGGTAATCTTTCAAATCGGCCAGTATTGTATGATTGGCACGTTACTTTTACAAATGTTACTGAACCTAGAATCACTTTTTTTGATGATACATTTTCATATAGTGGTACTCCACCAAAATGTGAAATTGAGATTATGGGCAAAAATAGTGATATCAATACAAGTTCCGCAGAATATAACTTGAGTTACAAAAATCAAACGGGCGAACATTTTACCTTATGGATAAGTGCGAACTGTAGCGGCGATGCTATATCAACGTCAAGGGAAAAAATTACCGCAGACACCTCAAAACTGAACTTTAGTGAAAATATTACAGAATATAGTGGTATCCGCTTCAGGATTAAAAATTCATCTGGAGGGCAATGGAACTCTAATTGGTTTGAATTTGAAGATGAAGGCGAAAGAGATGCTGCTAGTCCCATTTTTTACGAAGATAGCTTTAGACCAAAGGAGGGTTGGATTGCCACAAATACACCAACATGCACAATAGATGTTAAAGATAGAGAAACTGAAGGCAACATAACCGGTTTGAACGTCAGTTCTGCAGAATATACGTTAAAGTACAAAATAAAAAATCAATCGGGTACAAAAACTAATACCTCTGCAGCTCAGTGTAGTGGTAATGCTGGTTCAACCAATAAAGAAACTATCAGTGCGGATATCTCAGAATTAGATTTCAGTGAAAATATCACTGAACTTATCAGCATCAGATTTTATATTGAAGATAAAGCAAAACCTCCAAACTCAAACGAGTTCTTCTTTGGTGAATTTAAGATGGATACTGAAAAACCGTATTCGTATATAAGCAACACGGAAGATATTAACTATATAATCAATACAACGCCTGTCAAGATAACAGCAGTAGCAGAGGATAATAGAAGTAAAATAGATCATGTGACTCTTTATTATCGGATCTTAGCTGATACCAGTTGGTCATCATTTTCATCAGATGATACATTCCCCTATAGCTGGTCATTCTCAGTTGCTAGCGGGGAGTATGAGCTCTGTACTATTGCCACGGACAAAGCAGGCAATGATGAAGATTATCCTACAGAAGGTGATGTGTTATTCATCTTTGATCCAAATCCTCCGTATCTTCCATCATTTGACAGTGAATATAGATTTGATGAGCTACCGGAATTCTCTATTGAATTCACAGATGATTATAAGCTGAAGAGCGTTGAATATAGACTGAATTTCAATGAAGCCAATGAGTGGGCAAAGATCAACGATGGGGACATAAACAGCAAAAACTATGCAGGTAATTGGAACATCACTCAAGATGACTGGGACTATATGATAGAAGGGGAAATTTACTACATGTTTTTTAGGCTAACCGACTCTCTTGAAAATCAAAACATAACCCCTTCTGCAAATGAAGCAATGAAGATAATAAAAGATTTAAACAGGTCGACACCACATGACCCAGATTTATCTGACTTTCAAGAGTGGCACTGGGATAACGTATTTACTATTTCTGTTAATGTTACTGATGAAGACAAAGTAACAAGCTTACAGCTACAATACAGTTATTCAGCAGACAATAAAACATGGACTGAATGGAAACAAAATGGGGACAATATAACAACCTCACCCTTTGAATGGAATTTCATAGCCAAGGAGGGAAGTGGATACTATAGGTTCAAAACAGTTGTATGGGACACTAGCGGAAATGCGGCTACATCCCAAGTGAAATCAGTTAGTGTGACTTTATTTCCGACTATTCCAATAATTATAATGGTGCCGTTAGCAGTTATTCTAATTCTGGTTACAGCTTTTGCTCTTGGCTTTAAACCATTTAGGCTGAAAAAGAAAAAAACGTAACCATCATTTCACTTTTTTATTCATCCTCATCTTTTGACATATAATGCACAAAGATCTCATACACAAGAGGATCTATGCCTTCGCCAGTTTTACAAGAAATCTTTAGATTGGTAGAATCTGTCTTTTTAAAATCCGCCTTATTTTCAACTACAATTAAAGAAGAACCGCTAAACATTTCTTCCATCTGAGCGAGCAAATGCATTTGATCTTT
>CAZXHI010000202.1:0-2614 GCA_964640555.1 uncultured Thermoplasmatales archaeon
CGTAGTACTAGCCTTGTTGAATAAAACTTGTTCATTCTCACAGTCTTTACATCTTACCTTAATGAATTTACTATCAGGTTGTTTCATACATTACTCACCTATATCTAGTTTTTTTGTTCTTTGATTCGGAGGTTGATGAATTTTTTTACACTTAGAACACTTAAATTTCAATGCTATACGCCTACTGGTCTTCTCGCGCCCTTCCGGTTTTGGTCTTGGAAATCCTCTATATCCACGCATTACACGACGGAAACGGCGCTGACCTTGTTTTAGTTCACTGGCCTTTCTCTTTTTTATTTTATCAACGTCATGTATTGTGTGTTCCTTGCAGTGAGGGCAATACCTTTTGACTTTCCTTGGTCTTTTCATGCGCAACTCCTATAATATTGCTTTAGATTGTAAGCGTAATAAGGAGGTAATATAAAAATGTAAGCTACTGATCAGTAGCTCGAAAGTAGGTTTGAAATCACCATTTTTGGTAAAAATCATTTCAGAAACATAATTATTTCAATATTGATGATGGAGGAAACTAATCCAAGAATTGGTGCAACACAGTTTTCAATTTTTGCAAGTCTTGGTAATGCAGGTATGACTATTGGTGAAACGGCTAGTGGATCGCTTGTTGCAATTCTTGGTTTTACCCGTACCTTTCTTTATTCAGCATGGTTTTTTGGACCTGAGTTATTAATCCTTTATTTTATCTGGACGATAAGAATTGTAAAAAAAAAGAAAAAATAAAAAATGATTGAGTTATCAACAATGAATAAATTGGAAAAATTCTTGAAAGGAGTTTTGTACATATGATGAGCGAAAAGAGAAGGATGAAGCTGATTCATGATGTATTTGAACCTAAAAGTGGTGAAACTATTTTAATTCTCATTGATGTTCCTAATGGAGATATTCATGATAATCAGAGTTGGAAGGAAAGAAGAGAGATGGCTGATGATTGGTTTAATTCCATTAAAAAAATGAGTGACGGACTTGGTTTTTCAGTTGAAAAATCTGAATATCCTGCTACGGGTGTGCATAATAGACAGGTTCCAGACGAAATTAAAAATCTTGTAAGAAAGTATGACCTTGTAATTGCTATGACTGAGTTCTCTGCGACATCTTCTCTTATTCCTATTTGTAGAGAAAAGAATACAATTACTCGTTGTGCAAGTATGCCAGGTGTTGAGCGTAGGATGGAAGATACATCATTAAATTCAGATTATTCAGTTGTTCGAAAGTATGCCCTTGCTATCAAAAAACTTTTTGATGGTGTCATTGCAGCTGAAATTGATTTCTCAAATGGAGATCATTCATTTATGGATCTTAGAAATCGTTTACCATTAGCTGATTCGGGTGATTGCCGTCATACTGGACAATCTATTAATTTCCCAAGTGGTGAGACATGTATTGTTCCATACGAAGCAGCAGAGGATGAAATAAGTAAATTTGGTAAAAGTAAAACAAATGGATTTTTACCAGTAAAATATAATGACGAGCTTGTGAGATATCGAATAAAAAAGAACCAAATAACCGAGGTAATTGGTAAAGGATTTAAAGCCCGAGAAATGCAAATATTCTTTCAAGAGAATAAATGTCGTAGAAATATCGCTGAACTTGGTATTGGATGTAATCCAAATGCAGTTGTTACTGGTAATATTCTCGAGGATGAAAAAGTACCAGGATTACATATTGCCTATGGAATGAGTACACATATCGGTGGGAAAGTTACATGTGATATGCATCAGGATATTTGCTATCCTAAGGGTGCACCTGTTGAAGCAACTTCTTTAATTCTTATTGATGAGAAAGATAAGAGAACTGAGCTTATTAACAATAATGGTTTGAGATTTGATTTATTAGAATGACAACAGAAAACCTTATGCGTTTCATATATATCATTATTTTTCTGTCTAATATTGTTATTTATCAGATTGCCTTAAAAAATGATAAAGATTCAAACCCATAATTTTTCGTATTTCAATTTCATTAAAATAATTTTTTATGCCAAGGAAAATACTAATAGAAACAATCAAGGAAATCAGAAAAGAGGTCCTATCTGGGAAATCCAATGATATAGTAGTAAAGGAAATGAAGATATCACAAAATAAGCAGAATATCATACATATAGATATTTTTTTACCATATTTTATCATATTGTACAATATTTTTGAGAAATATTTTATATATTGTAGTGATATTATATAACTAAATTGCGCTAGGGAAAGTGATAAAAACTGAGATTTAGCGATTTTAGCTCCTTCATAAATCGTATTTATCTTACGCTTACTTAACTACTTTCTCTAAGTGCAATTTATGCTAAAATTGAAATAGGGGGCAAAAATATGAAAAGCAAAAAAAAGGAAATATTTAGGAGGCTACTGATATCAGCTATTGCGGTATTACTTTGTCTAACAGCGATTCAAATTGGAGCATATGGGTCAGGTGCCTATGCTAAAAACGATTCGAACGAATTTTTGAAAGCAGATGCATTGACAAGTTATGATATGGTAATTATCGCACCAAATAGTTTTTCCAATGCGTTACAACCTTTGATTCAGCATAAAAATGATCACGATGTATCTTGTTTTTTACAGACGACGGAAACTATTTACTCTGAACATAA
>CAZXHI010000203.1:0-2956 GCA_964640555.1 uncultured Thermoplasmatales archaeon
TTCTTTTGACAACTTTGAGGTTGAGCATGATTTTCCTCATATTGGCAAACGAGTAATGCTTCTGAATGCTCGACTGATACCCCAGCCGCCAGCAAAACCGCGAATAATGCTTATTGCTATTGAGGATATCACCGAGCGCAAACAGATGGAACATAAACTTAATGAAGCTTATCAAATCAAAATACATACAAAGGAACTTGAGATGATTAACGAAAATCTGGACAGTTTTGCATATTCTGTCTCTCATGACCTTCGTGCACCACTTCGGGCCATAAGTGGTTTCGCCCAAGTGCTAATAGATACACACGGAGATAAAGTCAATGAGGAGATGCGGCATTATCTCGATCGAATTAATGAAGGAACCAAAAAAATGGGCCAATTAATCGATGATCTCCTAAGTTTCTCAAGGATCACCAGAGGCGAGATAAAATACAAGAATATAAATGTTCAAAATATCGTTAATGATCTTGTAAAGGCATATCGTGATGTTGAACTAGATAGAGACATTGAATTTATTGTTAATCCATTGGGGGAAGTTGAAGCAGATGAAGAAATGCTAAAGGTTATTTTTTCCAACCTTCTACAAAACGCAATTAAATTCACTATCGACCGTAAAAAGGCTCTTATTGAGATCGGAAGTGAGCAGAAAGAAGATCATATCCAATTTTATGTTAAAGATAACGGGATAGGCTTTGAGATGAAATATAAGGATAAATTGTTCGAGGCTTTCCAGAAGCTCCAAACGGATGAAAGGTTCGCGGGTACTGGATTAGGTCTTTCAACCGTGAAAAGGATATTAACTAAGCATAGCGGAAATATATGGGCTGAAGGAGAGATTGATAAAGGAGCAGAATTCTATTTCACTCTACCTTACAAAAGAAATTGTGTAGATTGAAAAATGATGCAAAATAGGTTATTATATGTGGAATAAAAATGGACAAAGAAATAGAAATATTGTTGGTAGAAGATAATGCTAATGATGAAGAATTAGCAAAAATCGCATTAAAAAATAACAACATAACAAATAAAATAAAAATAGCGAGAGATGGCGTAGAAGCCTTGGAATATCTTTTTGGCTCTGTTGATGGTGAAACGCTTAAATGTGTTGGTCCAATGGTGATTCTTCTTGACCTCAAGTTACCAAAGATAGATGGATTAAAGGTGTTAAGAAGAATAAAGGATCATCCAGAAGCAAAAAAAATACCTGTTATAATATTAACATCATCCAGCGAAGAGAGAGACATATTAGAATCTTATCATCTCGGTGCAAACAGCTATATTCGAAAACCAGTGGATTTTAACAAATTTACAGAAGCGATAAATCAGATTGGTATGTATTGGTTGCTACTAAACAAGCAATCTCCTTAGGTGCAAATCTATGAAAAATGTCTGTTTCGAATCATGGAGAAAAAAGAATCTGAGGAAAAAAACAAGAGAAAGAATCAGGAAGATGTTGAAATGAAAACAGAACATATGGAGAAGATAAAAAACGCATTTAACGGTTTACCAGAAAACTGGCTGCTGTTATTCATAGTAAACACTGAAGACAACCTAGAGGCAAATATGGCTATCCTAAACGAAGTATTAAAACAAGAAGACACCACTGGTATTTACGTTACCTTAAACCGGTCTTATGAATCATTAATAAAAATTTTAGAGAAACACAATATCAAAACAGATAAACTGTTCTTCTTAGACTGCGTAACAAAAACATTAGATGCTAAAAAAGAAGAAAAACAATGTTTGTTTTTAGAGAACCCGCAGAATTTGACAAACATCACAATAGCAATAGATGAGATTGTGAAAACTATGCCATCGAAGAATAAATCGTTGTTCATTGATTCCATGAGCACATTGTTGATTTATAACAGAGTTGAGACTGTATCAAAGTTTATGCATGTTCTCACAGGAAAGATACGGGTTTTGAATTTAAACGGGGTTATATTTGCTATCGAAAAAGAACTTGACCCTGAATTAGATGATCAACTAAATCTAGTTGTTGACAAAACAGTAGATTTAAGCAAATAAAATATAAAGGAGATATGAAAGAAGTAAAAAAATATTGTTGATGGTGTTTTAAGGTGCAGGAAGAAATTGTAACTACTAATAACAAAATGATTGAACTTAAAAATTATGAAAGTGTTTTAATAGTTGAGGATGCGGAATCCTTACGAGTAACAGTAAATAATATTTTAAAAATTCTTCAAGATAAACCTATTATTTACCTTAATTTAACTAATACATATAGTTCATCAATGTCAAATTTAAAAGAGGAAGGAATAAAGACAAATAATATTTTATTTATTGACTGCATTACACATTTAGTTGGAGGTAATGTCAGCGGCAAAGAGAATGTTATATTTATTAACGACCCAAATGATTTAACCAGTTTTGGAATAGCTATCTCTCAATTTTTTAAAAGCATACCTGGTGAGAAATGGTTTATTTTATATGCTTTTAGTATTTTGAAAATTTACAATAGTGAAGATATAGTTTTAAGGTTCATCCAATCTATTTTTGAAAACGCCTCACTGAATAATGCAAAAATTATTATTTTATCAACACAAGCAAAGAATGAAAACCTAATAAAAAAAATGGCGCATTTTTTTGAAAGAATTGTTATGGGGATTGAGTGAAAATGACGAAAAAAAAGAGTGAACAAGATACTATTTTCGATATGTCAAAAATCAAGGCAGATATAGAAAAAAAATTAGGAAAAAATGAAGATATAGAACAAAGCGATCAGAGTTTAGAACAAAAAATACAACATACCACTGAGAACTTGAAGAAAGATAAAAAGGTGAAAACATTTGTTTTAACAGGTATTTCCGGATTTGATGAACTATTTGAAAATGGCATGCCAAAAGGTTCTAATATTCTAGTTGCCGGGGGTGCAGGTTCGGGAAAAACAATTTTTTGTCTACAAACACTTGAGTACCATTGTTCACGTGGGGAA
>CAZXHI010000204.1:0-15581 GCA_964640555.1 uncultured Thermoplasmatales archaeon
CCCCGTTAAGGTAATATCGATACTGACGTAGTTTTGCATATCGTGGGTTGAAATCTGGCACAACATCCTTGATGCCATAGATTACAATATCTGTAGATTCATTGGACAAAATCTGCAAAATACGTTTTTGAGAAATATCCGTATCAAATGCAATTATATTACAAAGGGCTGATACGCCTTTATCTGTTCTGCTCGCAGATCGGAAATGCGATTCATCGGTATCCTCTATGAAACCATGTTTTATGAGTGCGTTTACTATCGCTCCTTCAATAGTTTCTAGCTGTGGTTGCCTAGCATAACCATGAAATTCTCTTCCATCATATGCGAATTTAACTGCTACGCGCATCTTATCTGGGCATTTACTAATCTGATAAAAAAGATTGCGATGGATTGTTTCGTGCCGATAAAGCAGAAAGAGTCGCAACATTACTTAATGAATTATATACACACAAATTAATTATAAAATTTCAAAAAAGAAAAAAAGAGAGAATTGCTGAGCTTATGCGTGTTTCTCAGCGATATCCCCAATTACAGGCAGTTTGAATTTTTCTCCTTTATATGCTTTGAACATTAGCAATAACCAAAGAACAAATACAACTAAATAAATCAAGATACCTACATAATAAAACGGACTAAGAGTTGGTATTCCATATGTATAACCGTATATACTATTTGTAGCATATGATACTCCTAAGATACCTTGAAATATGTAGCCCAAGATTGTTAGTGGTAAAAAGGTCAAAATCGATTGCATAGCATGGAACCGGACCGTTTTATTTTCCTTTTCCATGAAGAAAAAGATGATGCCTGTCACCCACACTAGTACATAACATAGAGCACTAGCCACATTCTCTTCTAACCCCATAGTTGATTTTTCTTTTGCCATATTTATTTACCTCACTACCAAATTATTTCTAAATGATTACCACTAGTAAGATATTTTTTACTATTTAGCATTTGTGTTATTTTCTGACTCCGAGTTTTCTTCAGGAAGTAAATAAGGTTCGTCATCCAATTTAATTATTCTAACCATCTTCGATTCAAAAGTAATGCTTTCTGGTTTTCTCACATCAAATGTTCTATAGGTTTTTGGGTTCATGATCTGCACCTCATCTTCTGTTTGGCTAACCAGAATCATATCTCTTATTAGCTCTTCCCCACCAAGTATACTTGCTTTTTCGAGAGCATTTACATCAAAAACTTTCTCCATCCAACTAGAGATTTCGAAAACACGGACCTTGTTTCCAGAAATCGAAGAAATACGGAAAAACGATCCCTCATAAGAAATAAAATCACCCTTTCTAAATGAAGGTAATCTTAAAAGATATGTCATTCTATATACCTGTCGGCTATCTTTCATACCAATATTTTTTGATGATTGCTTGATAAATCCCCCATACTTTCCCTGGACTTTTTTTGTAATTGTTATAGCAGATCCTTTGTCACTGATATAAAAATCAAGCCCGCCGTGTTCCTCCTTACTATCGGTTATAAATAGAGCGCGATTGCCTTTATCCTGCATACTTTCAACAAGAGTTTCAACAGCTGATTGAATTACAACGATTTCGTCTTTTGATAGTTTTCTTTTATCTGCCCGTATCTGAATAACTGCTTCATGATATCCCCCATATCGTTTAGAGCAAACATCACAGACTGTTTTCCTCACTCGGACCAATATCTCATGATCTTCATCTATCTTAACTTCATCTAGAAGACCTGAGATGGTTACTTTACATTCTATTCTTTCCTTTTCCTCACCATAGGTTGTAGTGATATCTACACTTTTCAGCTCGTTACTAATGTAAAAAGAATTTTTAATTACCCGCTTGAGTATCTCATCAAATAAATCAGTAACCCATGTATTTTTGTATTTATATGCACCACAGTGAGAACATACAAAAATATCTATGATCTCTGGGCTTTTAGAGAAACTGTGATTCTTAAGATAGCAATCAATACATGCTCCATCTCGAAATATTTTTAATTCTTTACCGCAATCTACACAGAACATGTTTCCCTCGCATATCAAATTTTAACTTTTTTGTGTTAGATATACACCATATATTATAAGGATAGCACCTATTAAAAAAATAAAAGTTGGTATTTCACCAGTAAAAAAGGATATAACGATTGTAAAAAGAGGTATTAGATTTAGGAAAACTGCAGCCCTACCAGCTTCAATTCTAGATAAAGCATAATACCAGGCAACATATCCAAATACAGAACATATCAATGCAAGATATAGAATTGCCATCCAACCATTAAATGAAACGCCTTGGATAACGTCTGTTATATCAGGTAGGACGACTGGTAAGAAAAAAATTGTTCCAAGAACAAACGCATAGGTCGTGACAGTAAAAGGATCGTATTTGTCAAGAAGTCTTTTTCCAACAATTGAATATATTGCCCAGCAAAACGCCGAGAGAATTATAAAAATGCAGCCGATAAGAAAAACGTTATTGAACGCTATACTTTCATTTGTCATCTGCGCAAAAATAACCACAAGTACTCCAGCAAAGGAAAGGGCAATTCCTGCCGATTTCCTTAATGGAAATTTTTCTTTTAAAAAAGTTGCAGATAGCAGCACAATAAAAATAACATTTGTATTAATTAAAACCGCAGAAGTAGAGGCAGTAGTATACTCAATCCCAATAAACTGAAAGATATAAAGAAGTGTTACCCCAGTCAACCCTAAAACAGACAAAGACAGAAGTTCTTTGGCAGGCAACCTGGTTTCTTTTTTACTTAAAAGTAAGATTAGAACCATAAAAGGCGTAGCAACAAGAAATCTTAGAAATCCTAAATCAACCGGAGATATCTCTTTGACAGTCATTCTCACTGCAACAAATGAGCCGGCCCAAACTAAACTGACAAAAGCAAGTAGCAAAGATATGTAGGTTTTATTGTTCATTTCACAAAAGACATGATAGTTTAGGACTGTTTAATAGCTTTCATACCACCCTCAAATGCCCTTTTGTTTATCTCCTTATATTTTGCAGGGACGTTATCAAGAATCGCCTTTAAAAGAATCTCTGATTTAAATGGTAAAACATCAGTTGCAGCAAGGGCCCCAAGCATTACGATGTTTTTCGTGATAAGAGCGCCAGATTCTTTTGCTATGTTCAAAGCATCCATCTTGTATAACTTAGAACGGGAGTTTATCTCCTTAAATATATCATCTAAATCTGGATATTCCTCCCCACCTACTGCAACCGTGAATGGAATAACCGGATTGATGTCAGTTACAACCTTTGTTTCCTTATTCGCATATTGGATATATCGCAGTGCTTCTGAAGGTTCCATACTGATTATTGCATCTGCTGTTCCACTCGCAACCAAGGGCCCAAATATATCACCCATTCTAACTGTACAACTTACGGATCCCCCTCGTTGTGCCATTCCATGAACCTCAGATGCGTAAACATTTACTTTTGCGTTAACAGCTGCTTTTCCTAGTATGTTTGCTGCAGTTATAACACCCTGACCGCCCACTCCTGTTAAAACTATACTGATTTTGTCACCCATTTATTTCATCTCCTTTTTCTTAGAAATGGCATCAAATGGACAAACCAGAACGCAATTACCGCATCCATTACACTGTTGTTCGTCAATGTGAATGCTGCCATCTTCTGCATAATAAAACGCAGGACAACCAAATTTACCGATACAGATTTTGCATTTTTTACATTTCTCCTGATCGATTGTATAAACAGGTATTTTTTCTCCAGCTTTTCGTTTCGCTCTGTTCTCCAGTAAAATACACGGTGCTTTACTAACTACAACAGAAGGTCCTTTGAACTCAATTGCTCGTTTAAACGCCTCAGTAGTCTCCTTAATATTATTGGGGTCTGTAATTTCGATGTGTTCAACCCCACATCCTTTTACAACATCTTCAACCTTGATTCTTCTCGCAGGTCGCCCCATACCATCAAAGTCAGTACCAGGATGGGGCTGATGCCCAGTCATTGCAGTGGTTCGATTATCTAAGACCGTTATAACCACATCATGGCCATGATGTACGGCGTTAATAATCGGTGGAATTCCAGAATGGAAGAACGTAGAATCACCCATAAATGATATAACAGTATGATCAGTAGAAACGGCAAGTCCACATGCCGTACCAGCATTAGACCCCATACATAATAATAGATCTGCCATCTCCAATGGTGGTTCTTTTCCTAGAGTATAACACCCAATATCCGTTGGATAGACAGTTCCCTTAGGTGAGGCTTTTTTAACGGCATAGTAAGTAGCACGATGAGGACACCCTGGGCACAGAGACGGTGGACGACTAGGTATCTTAATTTCGGGTTTCACCTGTTTTGAAATTGGATTTTTAACTTTGAATATTTTAGATAATGCCTCTGTGACAATATCAGGGTTATATTCGTATAATCGAGAGAAATGCCCAGTTGACTTACCATATAATTTAACGTCTGTTCCTAAATCGTAGATCATTTCTTTAAATTGGTTTTCAAGGATTGGTTCAAGCTCCTCAACAATTACTATGTTTTTACATGATTTGACGAACTTTTCACACATTTTTCTGGGCAAAGGATGAGTCATTCCAAGTTTTAGAATTCTAACATCTAGTTTTAAATTATCAACTACCTCTCTAACGTAGTTAAAAGAAACGCCAGAAGTAACTATTCCCCAATCCCAATCGTCTGGTTTTCCAACATTTATTATTTCATTAAATGGTGATTTTTCTGAGATTTTTTCTGCATGTTCCATCATTTTCAGGAGTTCAGGATGCCTTGCACGTGCAACTGCAGGGGTTGTAACAAGCATCGGACTTTTTTCAAAATGCCCTTTTCCTCGTGGTTTTACAGGTTTCTTTAAAACCACAGCACCTCTTGCATGATTCAGTCTCGTAGCAGTCCTTAACAGTATGGGAGACTGCAACTCTTCAGATATCTCGAAACCCAGTCTTGTCATTTCCTTAGCCTCTTCGGGAGTTGTGGGTTCGAGCATGGGCGCACTGGCAAAAATTGCAAAATAGCGGTTGTCCTGTTCATTTTGAGAAGAATGGCAATACGGATCATCTGCGGATACTATGACATGCCCGCCTCTGCACCCTACATATAAGTAAGTCATAAAAGCATCACTTGCCACATTTAGGCCGACATGTTTCATACACGTTAGGGCGCGTAGGCCGGAAAGTGATGCCGCAGCAGCCACTTCAAGTGCTACTTTTTCATTGGTTGAATACTCAAAGTAAAAAGAGGGTTTTTCTCCTTTCTTTTTGAGATATTTTGCTATCGCCGAGAAAGTATCTGCTATCTCTGATGATGGTGTACCTGGATAGGTTGTTGCAACATCAATACCCGCTTCAAGAGCACCTCTAGTAATTGCCTCGTTTCCAAGTAAAAGTATTGTTTCCTTAGGTTTTGACTCTATTATTTCCATATAATCACTCCCCTTAGTAGTCTAAAGAACTCTACATTTCAGCTCATTTGGGGAATTTAAGGAGAGCATATAAAGCTAACTAGTAAAAGAGATGAATCAATACTGTTTTCAACTGGAAAAAGCGTTTCTGACGGTTTTAAAAGGTTTATTTCATTTTGACATTTTGACACCGTATGTTTATATATCTTAGTGTTAGAAGATAACATGTAGCATAAATAACACATTGTGTTTAGTAGTATAAAATATATTACTAGATACATTCGTTTCACATTCTCATCAGATAGAGGTGGCATCGTGGATAAAAGGAAACTGGCATATTATTCATTGATAGGAACTGTACTTGGCGGGGTAACTGGATTGGTTCCTATTATTGCATGTTTAAATTTTTTTTCATTGGTTGATGGGCTTACATATAGCTTTGTTATAATCAACATTGTTGCCTTGTCTGTCGGTTTTTGTGCTGCATATCTTATCATACTTAAATCAGTAAAAAGTTTGGATTGGTTCAAAACGAGACATTGGATATTAATTAACTCATCTATCGGTGCAATCTTTGGTCTGTTGGTAGGGTATTTTGCCAATACCGGTGAAGTATACTGGTTTGTTATAGGGTTTGCAATAATCTCACTCATACCAGTGGTTAATTTTTTAGCAGCAGCTTCTTGGTTAGGAGCCGCGATATATGTTTCATACTATCCAATCGATTTAATCCCAATTTTAAATGACATTCTTCCTATCCATCTAACAGATACTTCAATGATATGGATAACAGGTCTACCTCTATTTGCAGTTCCTTTATTTGCATTCTTGGGATATTGGATGGTTGGATTAATATCAGGATCCTACAAAAAGAGGGTTTTGGCACCAACAAAGATAATTGATCGAAGAGGACTCAAAAGTGAGATGGGGAAATATAAGTCCAAATTAAGTGGATGGAAAAACGAGGGATACGACGCATCTGAATTGGAAGAATCATTAAAGAGCGGAAATTTACTCAGCAAGATACAAAACCTCAGGACCTTTGAATCTAAAATCCAGAAACTCAAGCAATTTGAAAAGGAGATATCAACTCTAGGAGTAGAAGGATTCGACTATGAAATTGTATCGATAAAAAAGAAATTAAAAAATCCCAATGAGATAGATAATATAGAATCAGAACTTTCGATGTTAAAAACTAGGATCGAAGTAAAGATTAGAAAACTAATTGACAAAACAGAGGAAAAAATTAAAAATGCAATCAGTGACACAGCAAAATCAAAAGATTCACGGCGATTGAGTGCACTGAAAATCTTAGAAATGGAGCTTTATAATTTCTCTGAAAAATTTAGATCTACTAAAATCCCATATAAGGATGCCATGTACAATATAATGGATCTGAAGCATCAAGCTGAAACACTTGATATTCCTCATGAAAAAAAACATGAAATGCCTGACCCGATTCATGTTAAAAAAACAAACTATTATGACATTTTGAGTATAAAGCCGGATGCCACCCAAGAACAGATAAAGAAAATGTTTAAAAGATTGTCATTAGCATACCACCCTGATACTGAAGCAGATACTGGCGTGGATGGCGATCACAGATTTAGGACGATTATCGAAGCATATGAAACCTTAAAATATCCAGATAAAAGAAAAAAATACGATTTAGAAAATGGAATACAAAAGTGAGACGGGGATATGGAGAGAGAGTTACTACTAACCATAGTTAAAAAACCATCTGTATGCAATTAATGGGTACTTGCAAACCAAACGATATAAATTCAACTACAACATAGCATAGCTCATATGAAGAAAAAGGTTGCATTGTCCATAGCAGGTTCTGATCCATCAGGTGGAGCAGGGATACAAGCAGATTTGAAAACATTCGCTGCTCTCGGTGTGCATGGAACAACAGTAGTAACTTGCATCACTGTTCAAAACACACAAAGAGTGGAAAAAATCCACAAACTTCCCCTGGACATCATAGAAAATCAAGTCAGCATTTTGGCAGAAGATTTTAAAATAGATGCTGTGAAAACTGGAATGCTTTATGACAGGGAAATAGTGTCTTGTATTTCAAAAAAAATCTCACAATATAATCTGAAAGGCGTGGTAGATCCTGTGATGATTGCCACTAGTGGCGACATGCTATCAGAAGAAAGTTTTGTTGATGCAATTAAAAAAGAACTTATCCCTAAAGCATACATAGTAACACCAAACATCCACGAAGCATATATGTTAACCGGGGAAAAAATAGAAACAATAGATGAAATGAAAAAAGCCTGTAAAAAAATCTATGAAATGGGACCAAAATATGTTCTGATAAAAGGGGGGCATCTTGATAACACACATGCCCACGATGTACTTTTTGACGGGGAAAAATTTACCGTTTTGTCTTTGCCAAAAATTTCAGATAAGAAAGCCCATGGTTCCGGATGCACACTATCTGCATTGATAACCGGTTTACTCGCGTTAGGAGAAACACCAGACTTTGCAGTTAGGAAAGCCAAACACATTCTTTGGAATATGATAGAGAAAGGATATATTCCAGGAGGGGGATCAGATGTTCTAAATCATTCATCCGACCTAGTTTGGGAGATACCCTATTCGTTTCCAACTAATGACCATTTTACTACATGGCTGGATTTAAAAACATCTGTTGACAGTCTCCTATCGTTTCTACCTAAAAAATATATTCCAGAGGTAGGAATGAACATTGGATATGCTCTGCTAAATGCAAAAAAACTAGAACAAGTATGTGCAATTAACGGGAGAATCACTAAAACACAGGATAAACCAAGAATGTGTGGCGGTCTTGCGTTTGGTGTGTCAAAACACATAGCGGCCATAGTTCTGGCGGCGATGACTTTCGACCTCGACGTGAGATGTGCCATGAATATAAGATACTCTGAAGAGAACCTTGAAAAATGTAAAAAGGTAGATTTTACAATAGGTTCGTTCGATAGAGCAAAAGAACCAACAAAGAAAATATCGACAATGGAATGGGGAACCAAAGAAACAATAACACGCCTCAATTATATACCAGATATCATATATGATACTGGAGGGATAGGCAAAGAACCGATGATAAGAATTCTTGGAAGAAATCCAAAGGAGGTTGTAGATAAAGCATACATTCTATCAAAAGACCATGATAACTGAGTATACCTGTAACAGGCCAATCCATAGTATGAAAAATAGTATAAGGAAAGCACATACGGAAAGGTTTATAAACGGAAAAATTGTTGATAGAAAACGAAAAAAGCAATGAATTCAGGAAGGGAAAGTTTATGGCAGAAAAAGAAAAATCTGATGAGAACACAATATTTGTTGGAAACAAACCACCGATGAGCTATGTACTTGCAGTAGTAACACAGTTCAATGGCGGATCAGACGACGTGATAATAAAAGCTAGAGGTAGAGCAATAAGCAGAGCAGTCGACACAGCAGAGATAACAAGAAACAGATTCGTGACCAATTCAAAGATCAAAGATATAAAGATCGGGACAGAGGCCATCACAAACGAAGAGGGAAGAACTTCTAACGTATCCTCAATCGAAATAACCTTGACGACCAAATAAAGAGATCAGAGTTATTGTGGCAGCATATGCCTTGAAAAAGTACGTTTTTTTAGTGTTGGGTTTATTTACTCAACCTATATTTTTTAGACTTTATAGACGGGTTTAGGAAAATTTAGAATACTGGCATCTACAAATGAGAGATTAGAAGAATTAACAACTGTCATTTTTATAGTATAATGCTCTCAAGTAGCATACAAAAATCATTTAAACAGGCTAACACATGCATATGCCCCATTGGTAAGCATGGTTAGTTATATTATTGTCACGGGGGGAGTTGTTTCTGGTTTAGGAAAGGGCATAACAACTGCCTCAATAGGAAAAGTTTTGAAAATACATGGTTACAAAGTTACTGCCATAAAGATAGATCCATACATAAACTGTGATGCTGGAACATTAAGACCCACAGAACACGGAGAGGTATGGGTTACAGAAGATGGCGGGGAGATAGATCAAGATCTTGGCCACTATGAAAGATTTTTAGATGTTAACATCCCTAAATGCCAAAATATTACAACAGGACAGGTTTACAGTGCAGTTATTGAAAAAGAGAGAAAGGGAAAATATCTGGGGAAAACAGTACAACCAATTCCGCATGTAACAGACGAAATTAAAAATCGCATAAGAAAACCTGCACAGGATTCGAATTTTGATTTTATACTTGTTGAAATTGGTGGAACCGTTGGAGACTATGAAAATGTATTATTTCTAGAAGCGGTACGTCAAATGAAGCTAGATGGGGACAAAGTAGTCTACGTTCATGTGACCTATGTACCTGTTTTGGATGCTCTTGGTGAAGCAAAAACAAAACCAACACAACATTCTGTAAAACTCCTTAGAGAAATAGGAATTCAACCTGATTTCATAATTACCCGTGTAAAGGAACCTCTCGACGATGTACGGCGGGAAAAAATTGCTATGTTCTGTAACATCCATGAAGAGGATGTTATCTCTAATCCAGATGTTGAAAATGTATATGGTGTTACCCTCCTTTTTGAAGAACAAGAATTCTGTAAAAAAATACTTCATAAGTTACATCTTAGAAAAGATCATAACGAACTGAAAGATTGGAAGGATTTTATCACCAAAATAAAGAAGTTAGATAAGAACGTTAAGATTGGCATAGTGGGAAAATATTTTGATATTGGAACCTCTCAACTCTCTGACTCCTACATATCAGTTATTGAGGCAGTGAAGCATGCAGCATGGAACAACAATCTCAGTCCCGAAATTCACTGGATCAACTCGAAAAATTTTGAGAAAAAACCAGAAGAGCTGTCCATGCTTGACGGTTTAGATGGTGTTATTGTTCCAGGCGGTTTTGGCCTTTCTGGAATACATGGAAAGATCGATGCAATCCGCTATGTACGAGAACATAACATACCTTACCTTGGACTGTGCCTTGGTATGCAACTTGCAGTGGTTGAATATGCGCAAAATGCCTGTAATCTAAAGGATGCTAGTTCACGAGAAATAGACAAAAAAACTACACATCCTGTGATAGATTTTATCCCTGATCAGGTAAACATTATACAAGAATCGCGATATGGTGCAACGATGAGGTTAGGCTCTTATCCTGCAATCCTCAAAAAAGGAACAATTGTACAACAGCTCTATGGGAAAAACAAGGTACACGAAAGGCACAGACACAGATATGAAGTTAATCCAGATTATGTTGAAATTCTTGAGAAGGGTGGTCTTGTTTTTTCAGGAAGATCCCCAGATGGAGTTTTGATGGAGTTTCTGGAACTGCCCAATCACCCATATTTTGTTGCAACCCAAGCACATCCTGAATTTAAATCAAGACCCATGAAACCCTCTCCACTTTTTGATGGATTTATCAAAGCAGCAAAGGGGAAAAGTAAACGTACTGATTTTGAACCGTGTGTCTCAATAAACTGAGATCACACCTGGGGCCTTGTATATGTGTTCCATAATATCTTATTCCAGATGGAAAGCCACAGTGCCACAAACACTAAAACAATGATAGGTAAAAATGGATTGATAATCATATATATGGTGCTTATAAGAAGTATAGCGGTGAGTTCCTGGATGGCAATATATCGTTTCGTCTCTTCACGGTTTGAAGACAGATTTTTGAACATGAAGATTCTAACAAAATAATTGACTGCAAAAATAATACATGCAAGAATGGAATAGTATATATTAGCCCTTTCCAGCAATAATATAATCAGAATCAATACGAAAATGGTAGTTTTTATGATCTCATTTAGGATATAAAATTTGAGTGTATTTACAGCTTTTTTTCCTACAAAACGAACACCTAGAGTCTTTGGAACATTTATAATATCTCCTTTAACATCCTTTAGATCAGCTTCTATTATGTTTAAATATACTCCATTCAAACCCATTACAACAGCAGAAAGGAAAATAATAAAATCGAAATCAATGACAACTGACATACCAACTAACACGACAAAGCTGGCATACATTTGGCCTACTATGTTTATAAACATATTAGACTTGTTAAATCTATTATACACATAGGCCAGAAAAAATGCACAAAAAACAAAAAAGATAGTAGACGGTATTCTTGGTGACACGACTATTGGAGAAAGTGAAGAGTGAGATATATACGATGAAGAGAGTGCCAACATAATAAAAATAAATAGTGCAGTAAATTCGATGACTTTAGCGTTTTTTATTGATATGCTTCCAGAAACCAGGGGTTTGTGCGAACAATATTTGGCTTTTTTGTCGATAATAAGATCAAATCTGTCGTTGTTGTATCCTCCCCACACATGGGCAAAAATACCGCTGACAAATAGCATAATTAGAATAGTCGTATCTATATCAATACCATGCAATTTTGCACTTAACATATACGACAAGATAAGAATCAACGACAATATTTCAGCATTAAAAAGACGACCTAAGCGCAAATATTCTTTCAGCTTTTCCCTCACTCTAATCACACAATATCCTTTGCTCTAAATAAGTAAAATTACAATTTATCAGTCATCAGCCGAATCATGTAAACAGGATAAATAATTTCCTTCAAATTTATGGGATAATCATAAATAATTCATATTAATACATTGAGATGTCGCTATGAATCGATTTATTGCATGGTTTAGAATAATTCGACCGCCAATTGTGTTCATAAGTTGTCTAGGAGCCATCGTAGCTGCACTAAATAGCTCTATTTATATAAATGGAAATATTGAAATATCGTTTTTTCAGATTTTTATGGCTCTTCTTGCTGCGGCGTTTTTATCAGCAGGCCTAATGGTCCATAATGATGTAACAGATCTGAGATCAGATAAGACAAACAGGCCAGGTAAACCACTTCCATCTGGAGCAATAGATGAAAAAACTGCATTTATTGCAGGAATAGCTTTCATGGTTATATCTATCATTATTACATTATTCATCAACATAAAAGATACTGGTTTAATAAATTGGAACTGCGGTTTTTTTACTCTTGTAATCATGATTGTAGGATTGTACTATAATCATTATGGTAAATCTCATGGTATATTAGGACACATTACTGTCGCCCTTGGCGTTGGTGCAATACCATACTGGGGTTCAATTGCCATTTTCCCTGATGCATTTCTACTTATGGCTCCCCTTTCAATAGCAATTTTTATCCAAGAAATTGGGAGAGAAATAATGGTCAATGCGGGTGATTTTACTGGTGATCTCAGAGCAGGATTTAAAACATTACCCGTTAGAATTGGTAGAAAGCGCTCCATGTATACGGCTTTGATCTTCTATCTGATATTTATTCCTCTTTATCCTTTGCCTGCAGTCGATTGGATGGGACTTGGTATTCCTAGAATCTTTGGCCCTCTATATCTCATAGGAGGTACACTTCTTGCAATGTCTCTTCTACTAACATGGATATTGACATACAGAGTGGTCTTGCAGAATGACGAAAAAAAGACATGGAAAGCATTTGAAAAATATGAAAGAACGGGAACACGCATAATGATAATTGTTTTCCAGATTTTTCTTTTATTGGAAGTGGTTTACTAAAACTTATTTTATGATAATTTACTACGGCAAGTGCCTTAGATCACTTTTACTTTTTCTGTACCGACGAGGTAATTGATCACAGCCTCAGAGATATCTTCTGCATATTCTCCAACTCTCCTAATACTTTCAACGACATATCCAATGGATATGGCAGTTGCGCCAATCTGTTGTAATGCAAGTGTATTGATTTCTTCACAGAGAGATTCAAGTCGACTTACTGAGTCAATGTTTTCATTTGATGCTTTTATATCTCTTCTAAAGAATGTACCTATGCTTTTATTGAAAATATCTAACGAAAGTTCACTGGCAGAATGAATGCGTTCGACAATTTCTTTGTTTAATTTATCGTCAACCAGGCTGAGTATGTTCTGTGCTATCCTCACGACGTGATCTCCGATACGCTCGATAATTCTACTTATAAGAAAACAGATAGAGGACATTTCGAGGGTGATATCCATCTTCTCTGCAAGACTTACATTTCGAAGTATGATATTGTGCTGACGCGCAACTAACCAATGTAATCGATCCACATCGTTATCCCGTGATATAACATCTTCCGCTAATTTTCTATCATTCTCTTCCAAAGCCCGCATCGCATCTTCGTGCATACTTTTCACGATAATATGCATTCTTTTGATTGTTTTATCAAAAGGCATTTCAGCAGGATTGAGTAAATCCTTTAACGTTATAGTTGTATCAGTTTCTTCCACTATTTCTTGACCTATTGTTGTTTGAGTAAACTTCCTAATAATTACTCTCATGGATGGTGGCATTCTTTTTGATGATTTGATTTTGATGGAGGTGTATCCAGAAATATATGCACCAATTAGGCGTCTCAACAAATAGATCTGATTAGTTGTATCATCCACTTCAAATTCTTTTATTCTGTGTGTCTTATCCTGAGTCATCTTTGTTGTGACAAGTAGCGTGCCATCAGATTGCATAAGTAAACCTAATGGATCATTTTTCTTGACCTTCAATGATTTTATCCAATCTTTTGGTAGAGTTACTACATATGAGGAACCGCCAGTCATCTGAACTCTTCTGATTTCCATATTATCGTCAATTAGGAAGTAAGCATATATTTTTAAACTTTACTATATAAATATATTCTTCTATTTATTAACTATATATAAATATAGTATATATTGATAAAGTATATATCTAAATTGGAAATTCGATTCATTGATAACAATGATAAAAGAACATAACAAAAAGTTTGGAAAGACGCTAATAATTTCAGCAGTTGCCATCTGTGCAATAATGCTCAGTGGATGTATAGAAAATGGGGGAGAAATACCAAAGCTCATTCAAACCGGTTCAAGTACTGTGCTTCCACTTGCAATTGCGTGGGCAGAAGAATTTGATGAGGCGGATATATTAGTATCTGGCGGTGGTTCAAGTCATGGATTAAATGCACTTCTCAATGGAGAAGCAGATCTTGGGGATGCAAGCAGATTACTAAAAGGAAAGGATTATGAAAAAGTTGGTTGTTCTCCGGATCTTGTTAACGAGGATGGTGCAGCTAGCGCAGCCTGTAATGGAGTGCTTCCAACTAAGTGGATTGTTGCATATGATGTTTTGGCAGTAGTTGTTAATAATAACAATAATTGGGCCACACATTTGAATTATACACAGCTTTATGAAATTTTTACAGATGACAATCCCGCCATATACTGGAATGATGTATCGGGTCTTGATAGTGCCCCTCATGAAAAAATTGAAATTTATGCTCCGGACGAGGCAAGTGGGACATATGATTTCTTCTTCGAGAGTATAATTCCTAAGTGGGGAAAGGATGAACAACAAGCTAATACTCGATTAGATTCGGGAGATGGCGTTTATCACCCTAGCGCTGATGACAATGTCATTCTGAACGCTATTAAGGATAACAAGTACGCTATCGGTTATTTTGGATTCGCATATCACAAAGATAACCAGAATTCTATAACTCCAGTATGGATTGCAGAGGAATCACAAGATTACAAAGAACCATCCTTAACAAATGTAGCCGATTATCCAATGGCTCGTCCATTACACATTTACACCGATGGAGTACCAGAGAGTGACAGTGCTGTAAATGAGTATCTGAGATACATTCTTGGCGAGGAAGGACAAGATATTGTACTCGAGATAGGATATGTTAGACTTAGCCTTGTAGACTCCAATTTAATAACAGAGCAACTAGGAAAACTATAGTAAATCCAACATATTGGAGACTACTGAGGCAAATAAATGAAGAAAATTTGGAATTCAAACAACTCCAAATTAGCCGATAAAGGAAACCCGTTTCGTTTAAAACTAAATCTTCGTGAAAAAATCATTGTTGCACTTTTGTTTTCAGCTGCAAGTGTAGCGATAATAGTTAGCGCTGCAATAGTTTATACCCTTGCAGATGGGGCTTTTTCTTTTTTTACAGCCCCTGAAGTAAACATTTTAGAATTTTTTACTGGGTCTCGGTGGGTTCCTAGTGGTAGTGACCCAAGTTTTGGCATACTGCCTCTACTTGCAGGTACAACATTGATCGCAGGTGGTGCATTATTAATTGGTGCCCCTGTTGGAATTGCATCTGCACTGTTTCTTTCTGAATTCGCTGGAAAACGCCTTAGA
>CAZXHI010000205.1:0-7203 GCA_964640555.1 uncultured Thermoplasmatales archaeon
TTCACAAAATACATCGCAAAACATTGCCAAATCCTTAACTTGTGGAAGCATCTCATTTATAATTATACCCACATAGTCATCAGCACTATGCTCTTTCGGTATCGCATGAGCTCCTAAAAATGTAGACACAATATCCATGGGGTGAATATCATTGAGTTTCTTCTGAATTTCTAACATTTTAAGTTCTGTTTCTGTATTGAGTCCGTACCCGCTTTTTGCTTCGCATGTCGTTGTCCCGTATGAAAGCATAGTATCAAGACGCTTTTTACTCTGTTTTAATAACTCCCCATTTGTTGCCTTTCTTGTTTCATTTACAGTATAAAAAATTCCGCCACCTTTCTTCAGAATTTCCATATATGAAAGACCTTTAAGTTTCATATCAAGTTCAAATTCTCTAGAACCTGCAAAAACTAAATGAGTATGTGGATCGATAAATCCTGGCATTACTGTTTTTCCTGAAGCGTCAATCGTCTTTTCTGCGCCATATTCCAAATCATTGCCAAATTCAACTATTTTACCGTCTTTTATTGCAACAGAACCATTTTCTATAATAGAAAGTTCACACATTTCCTTCTTGATTCTAGGTCTATTTGGACCATCCATCGTAATTAGTTCACTTGCATTTTTGATGAAAATATCGACAGTTTCCATGTTATTCCCAAAATAGTTAAATGAGGTTTCTTAATTAAGGGTTTACGGTAATATCAATGAAAAAAATTGTCGAATGTGTTCCAAATTTCAGTGAAGGTAGAGATAAATCTGTAATCGAGGCGATATCCGGTGCGATAAAAGCTGTTGATGAAGTGAAGTTGCTTAATGTAGATCCAGGTGCAGATTTTAATAGAACGGTTTATACTTTTGTAGGGGGGCCTGAGCCAGTTCTCGAAGCCGCTTTTCAGGCCGCAAGGATTGGTTTGGCCTTAATAGATATGACAAAACATAAGGGTGAACACGCCAGAATGGGCGCCCTAGATGTAATGCCATTTATTCCTATCAAAAGCGTCAATCAGGATGATTGCACCAAGCTTTCAAAAAGATTTGGAGAGCGAATGGCAAAAGAACTTGGGGTGCCAGTATTTCTTTATGCAAATTCAGCGTCAAAACCAGAGAGAATTAGATTGCCTGACATACGTAAAGGCGAATATGAGGCACTTGAGGAAAAATTCAAGGATCCGTCATTTAAGCCAGACTATGGTAAACCAGTTTTCGTTCCCAAAAGTGGTGCGACCGCAACTGGTGCAAGGGAGATCTTAATAGCATATAATATTAACCTGAACACGGGCGACAAATCCATCGCATCAAAGATATCAGGTAAAATCAGAACTAGTGGAGTCTTAAAGAAAGATGAGAATGGTGGAAAGATAATCGGACCAGATGGTAAACCCCAGAGAATTCCTGGCAGATTCAAGGGCGTTCAAGCAGGTGGAATGATGTATGATGAAAATATCGCACAGGTTTCTATGAATCTGTTAAATTATCATAATGTAAACCTTCACGATGTATTTGAGGCGACTAAAGAGGAAGCAGAGAAACTTGGTGCAGAAGTCACTGGAAGCGAAATAGTTGGTCTAGTGCCAAAGGAATCACTGGTACTAGCAGGCAAGTTTTATTCAGAAAAGGAAAGTAAAAAAGTCACAGATGAAGAAGAACTCGTAGCAATTGCAATAGAAAAACTAGGTCTTTCTCAGCTTTACCCATTCAATCCCGAAGAAAAAGTTATAGATTACATGGTCGAAGAAGCTGGACCGCTTGCATCTTTAACCATAAAGGGCTTTCTCTCCGAACTCGCATCAAGTAGCCCTGCTCCAGGCGGGGGAAGCATTGCAGCATTAGCTGGGGCTCTTGGCACTGCTCTTTCTTCGATGGTTTGCAATTTAACAATTGGAAAAGAGAAATATGCCGATGTGCAAGATGAAATTAAAGATGTGCTTAAACAAAGCGAAAATCTGAGAAGAGATCTTACCAAACTTATCGACAAAGATACTGAAGCTTTTAATGATGTAATAAAAGCTTTTAGAATGCCAAAGGAAACAGAGAATCAAAAGGAAAAAAGAAGTAAATCAATACAAAATGGTTACAAAACTGCAGCAAAGGTTCCACTTGAAACAGCTAAAACTTGTGAAAAGATACTCGATGTATCAATGATCGTTGCCGAAAAAGGAAACAAAAATTCGATAACTGACGCAGCAGTGTCTGCACTTATGGCACAAGCAGGCGTTCATTCGGCCATACTCAATGTTAAAATCAATCTAAGTTCTATAAAAGACAAGGAGTTTATAGAAAAAACCATCCTAGAACTAGAAGAAATAGAAAGAAATACCATTGACAAAACTGATGCCATAGTGAAATTCGTCGATAATAAAATATAGTGTTTTCATCTTGGAGCCGTACATCTACTGGCACATGAAAAGCTGATTTTCCTGAGTTCTAATCGAGTTCTACTGCAAATTTATAAGTAGACCTTATTTACTTTCATCATTTGACCATGAAATCAGATATAGAAATTGCTAGAACAACAAAAATTAAGAATATTTTTGAAATAGCAGAAAAGGCAGGGTTAAAACAAGATGAGATTATCCCATGGGGTAATTACAAGGCAAAGATTTCACTCGCAGCATTAGATAGAATCAAGGATAATAAAAATGGAAAGCTGATTCTTGTTACAACGATAAATCCTACTCCTGGTGGAGAAGGTAAAACCACTGTTACCATTGGTTTGGCACAGGCCCTTGCAAAACTCAGTAAAAAAACAATGCTTGGGATTAGAGAACCATCTCTTGGCCCAATAATGGGTTTAAAAGGAGGTGCAACAGGGGGAGGATACTCCCAGGTTATTCCCATGGAGGACATCAATCTCCATTTCACGGGTGATATGCATGCGATAACAAGTGCTCATAATCTGCTTGCGAGTCTTCTTGATAATCATATTCACCATGGTGATGCATTTCATATTGATCCAAGGTATATTGTTTGGCCAAGAGTACTTGATATAAGCGATCGTGCTCTTAGAAATGTGGTTGTTGGCTTAGGTGGCCCTATGGATGGTGTTCCTCACGAAGATGAATTTGCCATTACCCCTGCTTCTGAGATCATGGCCATTTTGTGCCTCTCAAGAGATTTGAATGATTTGAAGGAAAGACTTAGCAAGATTATAGTAGCCTATACCTACGACAACAAGCCAGTGACTGCGAAAGATTTGAAGGCCGTAGGAGCAATGACTGTTCTCTTGAAAGATGCGATAAAGCCTAATCTCGTTCAGACGATAGAAGGTGTCCCTGCCCTAATCCACGGTGGTCCTTTTGCAAATATCGCACATGGGACAAGCAGTCTTATTGCCACCAAAATGGGTTTAAAACTTGCTGATTATTTTGTTACAGAGGCGGGCTTTGGTTCGGAACTTGGTGCTGAAAAGTTTTTTGACATTGTTTGCAGAACCGGTGATTTGAAACCAGATGCAGTAATAATGGTCGTCAGTATAAGAGCCTTGAAAAGGAATGGAAATGGAGAAGATATTGATGCCGTTAAAAATGGACTTTCCAACCTTGAGAAACATCTTGAAAACATATCATATTTTGGGGTTCCTGTAATCGTTGCAATAAATCATTTCACAGAAGACACAGAAGATGAGATAGAAATTGTAGAGGAGTATTGCAAATCAAAAAACATTCATGCGGCAGTTATTGATGTGTGGCAACATGGTGGAGAAGGTGGGATAGAACTCGCTGGAAAATTAGTAAGCCTAATGCATAATACACCTTCAAAATTTCATTATTTATATGATCTCAATGAACCGATTAAGGATAAAATCGAAACGGTTGCAATGAAGATTTATGGCGCAGGACGAGTTGTTTATACAGTTACAGCAGAGCAAGATATCAATCTCTGCATGAAGTTAGGTCTAGACAAATTACCCATATGCATTGCTAAAACACAATATTCACTCTCAGATGATTCAAAATTACTGGGAAGGCCCGAAGGTTTTAAGATTACGGTCAGGAAGATAAAATTTTCAGCAGGAGCAGGGTTTTTAGTCCCAATGACTGGTAAGATTACTACCATGCCTGGTTTACCTGCAAAACCAACTTCTGAGAAAATAGATATCGACATCACGGGAAATATTTCTGGACTATATTGAAAAATTCATGTTAAAAAATGACTATAAAAATATTCTAGAATAATATAAATCAATATTAATCTTATTATATCAAATATGCTGGTTTAATAAACAAGATAGTTAGAACATTTTAATCAATAGCCGTTCTAAAAATTTTACCAATAGTTTTGAAAATCAGTTGTTATCATAGTGGCTACTAGACAGTTAGACGGATTTTTAATTTTGTTTTTTGGTAATAAATGTAAAGATATATTTATATATCAATAAAAATCACAATATGGATAAGAACACGAAATTAGTGAAAAAAGATAGAAATAATAGGATGTAGATATTATGCATGAAGCAAATATAAACGGAAAAGATAAGAAAAATCTGCTAAAAGGCGCTGGTGTTTTTGGAATATTGTTGATTTTGATAGGTGGTGCTCTTGTACCTTTTGCAAGTAGTACATTTACTCAGGATTGTAGCCCTGTTGAGAATCTACCATCTGGAGTTACCTTGACGGCATATCATCCCGGCAGCAGTAGCTACTTTGACTCGATTATTTCAGATGTTCCCCTAGGATACGACATCATTAATGGAGCGTATAAAGGTTGGTGCGTACAGATAGGATTGTATATCCCTCTAGAAACACCACATGCTGTTGATTTGTATTCTAGTTGTGACGATCTTGGCATGCCTGACAGCTTCCAGAATGAAAATTGGAGTAAAGTCAACTACGTACTCAACAACAAACAAGGTGGTCAAGGCGATGTTCAGGATGTAATATGGTATTACACTTCTGCAGGCGAGTATCCAACGGACCCTGATGCACTGGCAATGATAATTAATGCTGAATTATATGGAATGGATTTCTGCCCCGAACCTGGGCAAGTTGTAGCAATTCTTGCTGATGGTGGGGATTCAATACAGCGGACCATATTTGAACTTATAATTGGAACTGGAGGAGACGGCGATGGTGACGGAGACGGCGATGGTGACGGATGCCTAAAAATAAAACAAAATAGACCACGCATTCGAAATCATGTCCCAATTGCTGATGCAAATGGCCTTTACTATGGAATAATTGACGAGTTAATAGAATTTGATGGATCTAATAGCTACGATAAAGACGGAGCAATAATCGAATATTCTTGGAATTTCGGAGATGGAACCACCGGAAGTGGAGAAACAGTGACACATTCATATTCTGAAGCTGGACAATATCTCGTTACATTAACTGTAATCGATAATTATCATCGCAAGAGCTCACCCGATAAGACAGTCTCGATAATCATCCAACCAAATAGATCCCCTTCAATTCCAGAAATTAGTGGCCCTTCACCAGGTAACAAAGATGTCACATATTCATACGCTGCGACCTCTTCAGATTTAGACAATGATAATTTGAAATATATCTTTGATTGGGGAGACGGAAATAAGGATGAAAGCGAGTTTATCACTCTTCCAAAGGGAACTGCATTTTCCATGAAACATAGTTGGGATGAAACAGGAGAATATACAATAACTGTAACAGTTACGGACGGTGAAGCGAATTCAATATCAGAAATAACTGTTTCAATCAGCGAGTCAGTGGCAGTGGAAAACATCGTGGTTGTTGTCCTAGCAATATTTGTAGTTGCAATTCTATCATTACTAGTAATACTCAGTAAAAGGCACGGGAAGAAAAAGTAAAAACAATAAGAAAATAATCTTCCTTTTCTTTTTATTTTTTATTTTTTTATTATATCACATCTCTGATAACATATATTATATCGCTGTTTTTGTACCATTATAAGTTTAGAATTCACTGTATTTCAAAATGTCAAAGAAAAAATAAGGATACATTGATATATCAAATAAACAATTTCTCAATACATAGATATTAACACAAACTTTATATAGTATAACATCATTTATTTATTGATATATTTGGACTATATTCAACAACATTTGGAGCCGTATAAACATAAAAAAAATACATACAGGAACAAAAAAATTTGGTTAGATTTATATTTCAAAATCATTAAAGCAAATCCAGAGAACTATTTTGATGCTAATAGGAATTATCCAAATGATGTAAGATTATTTGTTAATACCATTAACAATCCTAGCCATAAGAATAAGGAAGGGAGGCATTACGCCCCGTTAACAAAAAAACAAGCATTGGCACATATTAGATATTTTATTGAAGGTAACTTTACACTATATGATTTAGGCAAGATCTTTCCAAAAAACTTTTGGAAAAGACAATTGGGTCTAATCAAAGGGAGCAAACCCCTAACAATAGATAGAAAACCTACAATAGATGAACTTAAAAAACTTCTAAATCACGCCAATATTCTCTACAAAGCAATCTTTTTTACTTCTGCTACAAGTGGGCAAAGGATTGAAAGTATATTAAAACTGGAGATTGATGATATCGATTTTGATTATGAACCTGTTAAATTAACAATTTATCCAGATGCTTCAAAATCAGGCAATCCAATTATTACATTTATAACACCTGAATGCTCTGATGTGATTAAACAATGGCTAAATGTTAGAGACAGCAGACTTAAAACAATGATTAATAGAAGTGTAAAAAGAATAAAAACAATGGATAAAAACGGGAAAAGAAATCCCATAGCAGAGAAAAAAGATGGAAATACAAAATTGATATTCCCAGTAAAATACGCAACTGTCCAACAAGCATTTATGAGATTACTTAACAAGGCAGGGTTAGATAAAAGAAATGTAAGAACAACCAATAGATATGAACTTCATATCCATTCTTTAAGAAAATTTTTCATTTCACAATTGAAACAAGTTCCCGAAATCCCTGAATCGGTAATACATATTCTAGCAGGGCAAGAAGGATATATGGGGGGAAGTTATGATAGGTTTGATGCTGAAGATTTAGCAGGGCATTACAAAAAGGGAATACACAAATTGAACATTTATGAAGGTGTCCCCAAAGAAGAATTGACACAAATTAAAGAAGAAATAAGAAAAGAAATGAAAACAAAAATGGATGAGAAGTTTAAGGCGCAAGGAGAGTATATACAGATAATAGCCGACATTCAACAGGAAAAAATAAAACTTACAGAACATGAAAAAGAATTGATTGA
>CAZXHI010000206.1:0-2111 GCA_964640555.1 uncultured Thermoplasmatales archaeon
GCTACTGACAAAGAGTTTAACAACTAACCTTTGGCTTGAGTCCACTTTGTAAAAAAGCAGAGCAGTATCTAAAATTTAAAAAAAAAGATATTTTGAAGTATTAAGCAGAAACTATGTAAAATCAACAACTACTATGTTCAATAGCATCATTTGGACATGCGTTGACGCATGCACAGCATTCAATGCATTCTCCAACATTTTTTGCTATTGCTTTTCCATCTACTACTTCAAATATATCAACGGGGCACGCGGTAACACAATCCCCAGCACCTGTACACTTATCATAATCTATTATAATTTTTATGTCTCCTTCTTCAAATTCTTTTTTCATAATATTTCTAAATCTCCTACTTTTATAGCCATAGTACAAAATGCTGTTGATTTTTAATATTTGCCCTTTGTAAAAACATCGACTATACTTCAAAATCAGATTCAAAAAGCTCTAAAAACGAAACTATTTAGTAGGAAATTCGCTTACGGAACCACATATCAAAAATAATAGTAAAACTTCATTGTACCATAGATGAGGGGAGAATATAGAATGGAAAAGATAGTATGGAAACCGACAAACGACTATGTGGAGAATTCAAACATAACCAGATTCATGAAGAGATATAACATTAAAGATTACGACGAATTAATACAGAAATCCACCGAAGATATTGAATGGTTTTGGGATGCAGTGATGAAGGACTTAAACATCGAATGGTTCCAACCATATGAAAAGGTTCTTGATGATTCCAATGGAATCCAGTGGACTAAATGGTTTATTGGGGGGAAAATCAACATAGTCCATAATTGTCTTGATCGACATGCAAAATCAGATAAAAAAGACAATACTGCCATTACTTGGGAGAATGAAAAAGGCGATGTACGAAAATTAACCTATAAAGATCTTTACAAGAAAGTCAACAGATTTGCAAATGCCTTAAAAGAACTTGGTGTGAACAAGGGAGACAGAGTTGGCATATACATGCCAATGGTACCTGAAATTGTCATTGGGTTTCTAGCAGTAATAAAAATTGGAGCTATAATCATTCCAATATTTTCTGGTTTTGGTGGGCATGCTCTTGCCTCTCGATTAGATATTGCTGAAGCAAAGGTTCTACTCACTGCAGATGGCTCTGTTAGGAGAGGGAAAACAGTAGAAATCAAAAAAGAAGCTGATAAGGCACTCGACACCGTATCCTCATTAGAACATGTTGTAGTTTATAACCGACTTGGAATAGATATCTCATGGAAAGATGGTAGGGATATCTGGTGGGAAGATATAATCTCCAATCAACCAGACAAATGCGAAACAATGCAAATGGATTCTGAAGATTATGCAATGATTATATTCTCATCTGGAACTACAGGCAGACCCAAGGGAACCGTTCATACTCATGGAGGAGCCCTAGCCCAGATAGCCAAGGAACTTGGCTACTATTTTGATGTCAAGGAAAATGATGTATTTTTCTGGCTGACAGATATAGGCTGGATGATGGGGCCATGGATGATTATAGGTGTTCAAAATTTCGGTGGCAATATTGTTGTTTTTGAAGGGGCACCTAACTACCCAAATCCTGATAGATTATGGGAGCTCATTGAGAAACATAAAATTACAACATTTGGCATTTCACCGACTGCTATTCGTTTGCTTATGACCTATGGTGATGAATGGGTTGAAAAACACGATCTCAGCTCATTAAGACTTTTAGGTTCTACCGGCGAACCTTGGGATCCTGAGTCATGGAATTGGTTTTTTAAAAAAATCGGCAACAAAAAAATCCCGATTATAAACATCTCTGGAGGGACAGAAATTGTAGGTTGTTTCCTATCTCCACTCCCTATCACTTCGCTTAAACCTTGTACGCTACGTGGGCCAGGTCTTGGTATGGATATTGATGTTTTTGATGATGATGGTAAACCTATTAGAGGAGAAATGGGACATCTTGTTGCAAAAAAACCAGCACCTTCAATGACCCGAGGATTCTGGAATGAACCAGATCGGTACATTCAAACATATTGGTCCAAGTGGCCCAATATATGGTATCATGGAGACTGGGCCTTCATAGATGAAGACGGTTTTTGGTCTCTTCACGGAAGAAGCGATGATACGATCAAAATAG
>CAZXHI010000207.1:0-1888 GCA_964640555.1 uncultured Thermoplasmatales archaeon
GCTTTTATCAAATATCGAGATGAAAAGGTTGGTTGTCTGATTGTAACCGATAAAGAACGATGTGTAGGGATAGTAACAGAGCGTGACCTTATTGAAAAAGCTGTATGTCTTTGCAAAGACCCGAAAAAAACAAAAATAAAGGATATTATGTCTTCTGATATTAAAACAATTCATCCGCTAAAAAAACTAGAACAGGCATTAGAAATAATGAAGAAATATAAAATAAAAAAACTTCCTGTTGTATCTGATGATGCAGTAGTCGGAATTGTTACTAGTACAGACGTAGTATATGCACGACCAGAGCTTACGGAGAGATTCATGGAATCATGGATAAAGATAAGATGGGAAGACTAGATAGTTAGATTATATGTACTCTTCTCGGCAAACCTATTTTCTCAGGATGGGAAAAGGTGGAAATGATGAATAGAGAAACTGATTCTTTATAAATTAAAATACGTTATTGGATTTGAATTAAGGAGGAATGTAATATGGTTAAAGATAAGGGCAAAAGAGATGTATCTCCAGATAAGAAACCTGGGCCTTTAACAAAGAAGGAAAGAAAGGAACGTAAGAAAAAGAGAAAAGAAAAACATCAATAATACTTCTTTTTTCCTTTCCAATATTAAATAACCTATTTTCCCATGAGGGGATGAGAAGGGAGAATAAGGATTAGGTGAAATAGATGGAAAAAACAATTATCTGTTGGAACTGCGGTGGTTTGCTTACATATAGTTCACAAGACATTTTGCCAAATGTATGGCATGAATGTCCCAATGACATAATTGCAGCCACTAGAAACCCTAACCTTGATATTAAAAAACAAAAACAATCTTTTTCTCTCTGAGGGAATAATGGGGAGTAATGCTTTAAAAGGGTTTTTTCTCCTGTTACCCTTATCTTTTACAGATACAAATAGGGTTATAAATCAATAGTTGCTTTATTCAATATCTTCAAAAAAATCTTTAGGGAGATTAGAGGATTCTTCGTGGTCAAGCTCTATATCTGCAATAATACTTCTAAGTAAATCACCTATGTTTTTGCTGTGAAATTCCCTAATTTCATTGTTATTGGAAAATATATTTCCTAAATAGTCTGTATCATTTTTATAAATCTCAATACTGTACAGAAGTTCTTCCATGTTGATTTTCCCCTATATTGTTTTACGTGATTAATAGGCTTTGTATATTAAATATTTTCAGTTTTTTAAAGTATACTCTTTCACCCCTTATGTTTCTAGGGTATAAATAGGGTTATAAGGCAATGGTTGTTTTTGAAGTTGGAGATTTGAGGGAGAAATATAATAGAAGAATGTAATTTCAAATCGAAAATAAGACATCGTGATTCATCTGGATGTAATTTAACTCCTAATGACATTATTTGTCCTGGTGAGGAAAACTGTATTCTTTATCAAATTTATAAAAACATAGAAAGGGATAAACGAATAACCATCTCTTGAAAAGGCGGTTTGGGATTGTAGATATCTTTAAGTTAAATTAGATTATTTCAATTATATATGGGAGAGAAGCAAAAAACTACAATACAACGAGAATTACAAGAGGAAATAAAACAATTAAAGAAAAGAATAAAAGATTTAGAAAGAGAGAGAGAAATATTATTAGCATTACATAGAAGAGATACGGATTGGATGCAATAACAGCAAAATAGATTGGTAGTTATCTTTGATATTGATGTTCTAATGGATGCTGTTAAAAAACATGAAAATTGAAAAATATCTTTGGTATTATCAAGCTTAGGTCGATAATATTTTTTTTGCTCCTGTAAAATCGAATAATTGCTGAATATTTTTGATATTCTATGAGTCGCCAAGGAATATTTGATGTTTACTAGAAAGTTTACAAATTTCCATATACAGAATACCAAAGATATT
>CAZXHI010000208.1:0-5972 GCA_964640555.1 uncultured Thermoplasmatales archaeon
GCATTCAATAAAAATTTAGCACCAAATTTTTCAATGCTATCTCTAAATGACGAAACAATTGAAGGAAGTCTATCTGATCCAATATGTCTTTGAGGAATAGGAATAAATTGAATTCCGCAAGATGCGGCCCTTTTTTCTAAATCTGCTGAATTTTGACCATATACTTTTCCAGATGCTCCATGTTCAACAAAAACTTGTTCTACTTTTGATACAAGATTCTGGGCTTCCTCCTTTGAAACAAACTCCTCAAGATTTCCACCAACATTAGACTTTAAATTCAATTTCCCGTCAGATAATCCTCCTGCCCCACCTAAACCACATAAAATATTGCAAGGATTACATTTTTTGCATCTTACAAATGTTGAAATTGAAGGACATTGCCTGTTATTGATGTCCTTTCCTTTATCTATTACTAACACTTTGAGAGAACTTTTTTCAGTTATCTCATGAGCTGCAAAAAGCCCTGCCGGTCCAGCACCAATTATTACAACATCGTATTTCAAACGAAAGAGAGAGTGTTAAAATCTTTAAAAATCTTATGAATTATAATAGAAAAGCTAGACGCCTGTTTTATCTGCGGGTCTTACGCTACGCTACAGACCAACGCAGTATTAACAACTGAGATTATCGATAAAAACGTATTTTTTAGGTATTTTATAAGACGTAAGTGGAAAGATTTACCAAAAGATTTATATTCTATAGTGTACTATAATTTACTATGGACACTACGATTCAAATAAGTAACATTCTTAAAAAAGAACTTCTGAAAAGAAAATTTTTTAATAAAGAGACTTATGAAGAAGTCATCTGGGATTTGATAGAAGATAACCAAGAATTAAGTGAACAAACAAAAAAAGAAATTGCTCAATCTCGTGCTGAATACAAAGCAGGTAAAACTCACACTCTGGCAGAAATCAAAAAAGAGATGGCTAAATGAGTTATGAGATCCTTTTCACAGATACCTCAAAAAAACAATTTAAAAAACTTGAAAAAGAGGTACAAGAACGAATAATAAAAGCACTTGAAAGAATCAGAATTAGACCAGAAGTACATGTAAAAAAACTTGTAGGGGATCTAAGTTATAGATTAAGGGTTGGAGAATATAGAGTAATATTAGATATTGAAAGAGATAAACTTATTATTTTAGTTATAAAAATTGGCCATCGTAAGAATATTCACAAGGATATTTAGGTGCTGGGTGTAGGCCATAAGCCTCCTTCTGTTTTAGACGGTATTCTACTAAGCGCCCTACCTTTGAGCAGTCTGAATAACTGATCCCAACATTTGGGCTTGCTCCAGGAGCAGATTGGCCGTTTCATCAAATCCCTTGGAGACCTCATCACCAAGTGAATCATTGCGTATTCCAAGGACTGTGTCGTTTCTGCGCCTCTGCTAAGACTCTCGCCTTAACCGCTTGAACGGCGTCCCGATTCAGAGCGAGGGAGGACTTTCCTCAGCGAACTGAAAGTTCACCGTCAACCGTCCACCTACGCCCAGCACAAAATCAGTTAAAGATATTGGTTTATAAACATTTACATTTAGAAATAGGGCCTTGTTAGAAAGATTTAAATACCCAATCTGTATTTCATGTTAAATTGTAATAATTACAAATTAGAAATGATTATAACAAAGGGACTACCATGTTTGAAAAATATGTAAAACTTTTAAAAGAAAATTCAATAAAAATTACCCCTCAACGATTAGAGATATTAAAGTATCTTGATGAAAATAGAATCCATCCAACAGCTGATCAAATATATGCTGGACTAAAAGAAAACAATCCATCACTTTCTAAAACAACCGTATATAATTCATTAGAAACACTAAAGAACCATGGTATAATTCAATTACTTACATTATCTTATTTAGAGGCAAGATACGATTTCAGAAGTGATATGCATCAACACTTTCTGTGTAAAAAATGTGGCGATATCATTGATATTGATATAAAATGTCCAAATATTGGAAAAATGTTGGAAAGTGGACACAAGGTGGAGGAGGTTCACGGATATTTCAAAGGTATATGTAAAAAATGTATAAAAAAAGGATATGGATCGATATGAACCCAAAGGCATTACATAATATTTCATATGGGCTTTACATAATCTGCTCAAAAAATGTAGAAAAAATTAACGGACAGATTGCTAATGCATTATTTCAGGTTACTTCAGAACCACCTGCAATAGCTGTAAGTATAAATAAAAAGAATCTTACGCATGAATTTATTGAAAAGAGCAAGGTTTTCACAGTATCTGTTCTCTCTGAAAAAACACCTATGAAACTTATTGGAACATTTGGTTTTAAATCTGGGACAGATATCGAAAAATTTGAAGGCATTAACTACAAGATTGGAAAAACCAAGGTTCCTATAGTATTGGATAATACTCTTGCTTGTATCGAAGCCAAAATGATAAATAGAATTGATGTTGGGACTCATACAATATTTATTGGCAGAGTCGAAGATGCAGAGATACTAACGGAAGATAAACCTATGACCTACGAGTACTATCATAAGGTTAAGGGTGGTTTTTCACCAAAAACTGCACCAACTTATAGTAGTGTGGTTGATAAAGAAATAAAAAAGGAGGAGGAAAAAATGGAAAAATATGTTTGTACCATATGTGGATATGTATATGATCCAGAGAAAGGAGACCCAGATGGCGGGATAGCACCGGGAACAAAATTTGAAGATATTCCTGATGGATGGGTATGTCCTTTGTGTGGAGCTTCAAAATCCGATTTTGAAAAGCAGGAGTGATCTGAATTGAACAGTGTTGAGATAAAGCCGGATATTTACTGGGTTGGCGGTATAGACTGGGATATTAGAAATTTTCATGGATATTTGACCCAACGAGGAACAACATACAATGCTTATCTCATCATTGATAAAAAAATAACACTAGTTGATACAGTAAAACACTATCTATTTGATGAACTACTTTCAAGGATAAAAGAAACAGTTGATCCTTCAAAGATAGACTATATCATTTCAAATCACGTGGAAATGGATCATACTGGCTCACTTCCAAAACTACTACAGGTTTGCCCAAATGCAAAGGTTATTACATCAACTCGTGGAGAGAAAGGACTTAAGAGACATTACAAAAAAGATTGGAATTTCCAGGTTGTTAAATCTGGTGATACGCTTAACATTGGAAAACGAACACTTCACTTTGTTCACATACCCATGGTACATTGGCCCGATTCAATGGTTACCTACATTCCAAGCGATAAGCTTCTTCTTCCAAACGATGCATTTGGTCAGCACATTGCAAGTTCAGAGAGATTTGACGATGAATTAGAATGGGGAATGTTGCAGGAAGAAGCAGCTAAATACTATGCAAATATCGTCATGCCTTACGGAGATCAAGTAAAAAAAGCTCTTGAGGCTCTAGTTGGACTTGATATTGATATGATCGCTCCAAGTCATGGCATAATATGGCGTTCTTACATACCGCGAATTCTTAAAGAATATCAGAAATGGGCAGCCTATGAATCTGATGATAAAGCGCTGATTGTATATGATTCCATGTGGGGGTCAACAGAAAAAATGGCGTATGCCCTCCAAGAAGGTTTAGAGGGATCTGGCATCCATGTAACGATGAGAAATCTCAGGACTAATCATATATCAAGTATTATTACTGATGTTCTAACATCTAAAATGATACTTTTAGGTTCACCAACGCTTAACAACACGATGCTACCAACTATGGGGGGATTTCTTACGTATCTTAAAGGATTAAGGCCAAAAAATAGGATGGGATTTGTTTTCGGTTCATACGGTTGGGGAGGTCAGGCAGTTGGTGAAATTGAAAAAATCGTTAAAGATCTATCATGGGACACTCCTGTCGATAGTATTAATCTGAATTATATCCCAGATGAAAAAGAGCTAGCAGATGTGAAAAAGAATGGAAAAGAGTTAGGAAAATATTTGAAAAAATAAAAAAAATTGAGGTAGAAAAAATGCGTAAAAATTGTGGATGTAAAGATGCTGAAAAAAAGGTACAGTATAAGTGTGTCTGTCTGGATGAAGATTGCAACTGTGGCGTTATAGAATTTGATGAAGAACCAAAAACCACACCATATTATTGTGGTGTACCAATGAACAGAATAAAATAAATTGGAGGAGGAAAAACATGGAAGAAAAAATGCCACTTATAGGGGATAAATTCCCAGAACTAGAAGTTCAAACAACAAAAGGAATGATGAAACTACCAGAAGCGTTTAAAGGAAAATGGTTCATACTTTTCAGCCATCCAGCTGATTTCACACCAGTATGTACCACAGAATTTGTTGGATTTCAGAAAAGATATAACGAATTCAAAAAACTAAACACTGAACTAATTGGTCTAAGTGTGGATCAAGTATTTTCTCATATTAAATGGGGGGAATGGATAAAAGATAACCTCAAAGTTGAGATCAAATTTCCAATAATTGCTGACACTGGAAAAGTTGCTAACATCCTTGGTTTAATACATCCAAATAAAGGCAGTAGCACGGTAAGAGCAGTATTTATGGTAGATCCTAAAGGAATCATTAGAGCTATTCTATATTATCCACAGGAACTTGGACGTAATATGGATGAGTTTTTACGAATGATAAAAGGATTTCAGGTGTCCGATAAAAATGGTGTTGCAATCCCTGCAAACTGGCCAAATAATGAACTAGTTAAAGACCGGGTAATAATTCCACCTGCAACAGATGTTGCTACTGCAAAAAAACGACTTAAAGAACATAAATGTTATGATTGGTGGTTCTGTCATAAAAAACTATAGAATTGAATAAATAAGGAGATATGAAAATGTCAAAAGTAAAAGTATTTAGATGTAGAATATGCGGCGATCCATATATCGGAGGAGAGGCACCCATGCAATGTCCGTTCTGTGGTGCATCTCAACAGTTTTTTGTGGAAGCAAATGACTGGAACCCAAACGAATTCAATGTAAGACTCAGTGAGACATCAAAGAAAAACCTTGAAGCAGCATTGCAACTTGAACTAGATAATGCAGCATTTTATGACTGTGCAAAAAAGATAGCAGAGGACAAAGATGATAAATATGGTTTAGCAAAATTTAAAGCATTAATGAAAGTCGAAAGGGAACACGCATCTGCTATATCAAAATTCTTAAAGATTTCTCGACCTGAGCTTGAGAAAAAAGCATGCAATGCAGACTCTAAGGCTAATAGTAAAGAGGGATACGAACGGGAAGATCGTGCAATAAAAGCATATAGTAAATTCAGAGATGAAACAAATGACCCAAGATTAAAAGAGTTTTTTGGTGCATTAGTTGAAATTGAAACGGATCATCTCAATTTACATGCCGAATATAAATAAAAAATTACAAAAAAGGTGTAAAAAATGATTGGAAAACCATCAGAAAAAGAATTTGAAGCAATACTTGAAACATTACCAATTGAATTTTCAGTTTTAGACAAAGACGATAAAATCCTTGCATGGAATAAACATGAAACCAGAATATTTAAAAGACCGGAAGGAGCAATTGGTAGAAATGTAAGAAAATGCCATCCGCCAAAAAGCCTAGATAAAGTCGAAAAAATCATTGAAGAAATGAAAACTGGAAAAAGAGATGAAGCGTCATTCTGGATTGATCTCCCAATTGGAAAAAACGGAGAAAAAAACAAAGTATTGATTCGATATCTTGCACTTAGAGATAAAAATGACGAGTATCTTGGATGCTTGGAAGCATCACAAAATATTACACCAATCCAGGAAATAAAGGGAGAAAAAAGATTACTCGATTAAAAAAATTGGGGGAATAAAAAAATGAATTTAGATAGTTTCAAACTCGATGAGTTATTATTCACTGCAATGAAAAGTGAAATCGAGAGTCATAAGCTGTATAGGAAAATTGCAAAAAAAACAAAAAATGGTTTACTACAGGATAAGATATATTTCTTAGCAAAAGAAGAGGAAAAACACCAGGAATTTATTGAAGATATATATAAAAATC
>CAZXHI010000209.1:0-16626 GCA_964640555.1 uncultured Thermoplasmatales archaeon
CCACCAAAATGGGCACCTGCTGAGATCATCAAGAGGATCAAAGGCAATGTCTCCAGACAAGTTCGTAGACTGTATGATGAGTTTAAGGAATACCGGGAAAAAGAGCTTTGGGCAGATTCATACTACTGCGGTACCGCAGGGTATGTCTCTCAAGAACAAGTGATACGTTACACAGCAGAACAGGATAAGCAAGTGAAGAACATACAACCATTCAGTTATTCCATATTTGACAAGGAGCAGATGACGCTAGCTGATTTTACCAGCTAGCGTAAGCGCTTACATCTCCGCTTTAGAAAAGCGAAGTCTTACGCGCAAAACTGATAATTCATTTACAGGAGAATCTGATGTTATTAGAACAATCAATAAAGGTTGTGGTTTTCTCCTTTTTATGGGACACGGAAGCCCAACTGCATGGGGAACAAATAAACCATATGGTGACTCACCAATAATTTATGGATTGAAATTACCCCAAATGTTCCTTTTACGAAACCAAGAAAAACTACCAATCTGTGTAGTTGGGGGATGTCATAACAGCTTGTTTAATGTCAGTATTTTCCATAGTACATGGACCTATAAATTACCTACACCTGAATGCTGGAGTTGGGTGCTTACTCATGTTCGCAATGGAGGAAGTATTGCAACTATTGGATGTACAGGACTTGGATATGGAAAAGAAGATAAACATAATCCTGAACTTGGTGGAGGGGGAGATTATTTGAATGTACTGTTTTTCAGGGAATATGCAAAACATGAAACTGATTATCTTGGTGAAGTTTGGGGTAAAGCAATATGTAGTTATCTAGATGAGTTCACTATTGATTGGGATGAACTTGGTTTTTCTGATACAGGACTTGATGCTAAGACAGTTCAACAATGGATTTTATTTGGTGATCCCAGTCTCAAAATAGGGGGATATTCTTAAGATAGGAAATACTGGAACAAAAGAAGAGATGATCTAGTTAGAAAATGGTATCCATCAAAAAGATCTGACATTAAAGAATTACGTGATAAAGGACTCACAATAAGTGCAATTCAACAAAGAGCAAATAAATTGAATATTAAATGCGAGGATAGGTTTTGGACTGATGAGCAAAAACAAAAAGTAATAAAATATTATCCTAAACTTGGAACAAAAATACCTGAATTATTAGAATCTGGTAAAACAAGATATGCAATTAAGAATATGGCTAAGAAACTTAATGTGAAATATTCTGGTTGATTATTTTTAGTGATAATATTTTTTAAACATAATTGATTCTACACATTTTCCCAGGAGGGAATAAAGATGGATAATGGTTTTAACCTATGTTTTTCTCCTGTCACTCCTATGTTTCTAGGGTACAAACAGGGTTATAAGGGGAAAATACATTTCAATGTTTGAGAAAAATGAAAAAGATGTATATTATCTATACAATCATGATATTTCTGTCAATTGTTTTGAGTGGATGTTTAGAAAACTCAAATAGCAACGACGATGAAACTTCAAATCTAAAATTTGAAGAGACAATTTTGGGAACTTGGACCAAAATAGAAATAGTCGGTAACTACACCTACAAAATTGATTATAGATTCTTTTCCAACTCCAGCTTTTTCAGTGGGCTTTGGGATACGAGCTCAGAATCATATAATATGAGTTTATGGGGCACATACAGTATAAGTAATGAAAGATTATATTTGAATGTGGGGGGAGTTTCCCCTTCTAATTCAGTCCATAAATATTCCTTTACCGATGATGGTAAATCCCTTATTCTTTATTATGAGGATGAAGTAAACTTTGATGTTTTAACAAAAGAATAGTGAATAAACCCCTGTAATGGCTTTTAACAGTGTTTATGGGCTGTCAACCCTAGCTTTCACAGATACAAATAGGGTTATAGTAGTGTGGAAATAAGACTAATCATCGATTAGTCGAATTGAATACTAAATAACATATTTAGTATGTGAATGATGACAAACCCATCTCGTGGTTTGTCGGAGTGAGTACCAAAAGGTTTGGTACTGAAATGAAATCATTTAATTAAATAAGAATTATATATACAATAACATCGGATTATCTGATGATTACGAATGGACCAATCGAAATAAACTGTCTTGTTACTTCAATATTTTCATAATCTAGATGCAATATTCCTTTTCCAACACCTATGATGGGCAAGGATAATGTATAGACGTCATTAGCAGAGATACCTATGATATGTTTATTTCTATAATCCATATTTTGAATTGTCCCAATTACATTAATTGATAACAGGGTGTCTAATAAATCTAAATCCAAATGGTTCTTAATCTCAACTGTTAATCCATAGCCCCCGGAAAAACCGAAAGTAATTGGTTCTTCATCAATAAATGCAATTGTAGAATCACTTGATGAATTATTTTGATCATCTGTGACCGTCAACTCAATTCTATATGTTCCAGAATTTGAGAAAACATGAAAGAGAGAGACACCTTCACCTGTTATGCCATCGCCAAAATCCCAGAAATAATAAGGATTTTCATCTTCAGCGTCAAAACTACAAGAACCATCAAATTCTAGTTGCTCACCAACAGTTCCCTGGTAAAACCCTCCTACATCTGCAACCGGCGGAAAATCAAAACTAGTAGGTTCATACTCAGGCCAGGCTACATAATATCCAATCATTGATGCGTTGTATTCAATATTGAAAAAACCATCATAACCCCATTTTGTTCCCCAGCTGTTTTTACAAATCCAATACCCACCATTACGGATATTTGGATCATCTCTCCAACCAACAATAAGAATACCATGATTTAAAACACCTTGAAAAGGTAACCTATTTGGAAAGTAATCCGTTGATCTATGAAAAATTGTTCCAAAATTTCGAAACGAGTCATCAACATACATTAACGCATAGATAGGTCCATTTTGAAAAATCTTAGATTTCATCATAGCAACTGCATTATCATTGTTTTGTCCAAACCAGACTTCACCCCAACCTGAAAGTGGGACGAGTGTATCCAACCAATTATCTGCTTTCTGTGAACATGGAATATCATCATCAGATTCATACGGAAGGCATTCCTCAAAGATCACGCCATTCAAAAAATTACCATCCTCTGTAGTATTTATGATGTAACTAAACGGGGAAGCTGATCGTCCCCCATTGCAACTCCCTGCGTCTGGTACACAGGAAAGTAGATATTGTTCTGATAAATCTATATCAATATCTTTAAAACCTTCTTTTATATTAATTAGACTTTCAATTGCACCCAATGCTGCAAAAGCCCAGCAACTACCACAATTCCCCTGATTTTTTGCAGTAGTTGTTAAATCAGTGTCATCATAATTTTTCCAGCTGAATTCAGCAGGAGTGTCAATAATTGTGATTTTTGAATAATTTCCATATCTCTCTGGAATTTTTATAGTAATTGGGTCGTTCATTACAGGATATAATTCCTCAAGAGAAGTTGTAGTTTCTTTAATTGACTCTGAAACAAATTTTTGAGAAATATTCACATTTGATGATTCAGCAAGTCCATATCCACCGCAAATAATAGCTATCATAATTAATAATGAGATAATTTTCTTCATGGTTAAGCTCCATTTTATTTATTAAATATATTGTGTTATATTATAAAAAATTTCCTTTATAAAATTTGGACAAAATAGAATTTTCTAAGCTTATTTCCTTATTTTGATTCAATAAAATCAAATATGAAAACGATAAACCTTATTTCTCCTGGAGGGAATAAGGAGGAATAATGCTCTGTAAGGTACTTTTTACTCTTTCACCCTATGTTTCTATTAACTCAGTTGTGCTATACTTGAGAAGGTGTATATTTCAAGAGTTGTGTCTGTGTCATCATGTATAACAGTGATTGTTACATCAACTAGGTTGCCTGAAGTACCCTCAATATCAATAAAATCTGATCCATGAATGATTCCACTGCTACCGGAAATATCACTCATGGCAAATTTATGATATTCATTTGCAGTCAAATTAAGACAATTTCCAGCATCAGCTTCCCCATTTATGTAAATTGAAACTGCTGCAGTTGTTCGTATTGCAAGATTTGTCCAATTTAGTTCAGCATCAGTGTTAAGAACAGATAATCTGTCTACGTTTTCAATTGCCATCATTTGAACTGTTGGTACAGTTTGTTGTACGCCAATACTTCCACTTATATAGACATACACTGTTGCCGCAATCGCTACCGTGATCGCAACCATGAGAATAACACCAATAACAGCAGATACGGCCTCTTCACCTTTTTCAGAGTTAGGAGTCAATACCATATCTTCTCGCCATGTTTTATTTCTGTTTTTTGGGTAAAACATTGATATTTTTACTTCCACAATAGGGACACCGGCCTTTTAATGTATCAGAGTCAGGAATAGGAGCTCCAAAACGAAAGCTGCAGTCGTTACAGATCCATATATCTCCAGGAATGTTATTTCACCTACTTTTAAATCTCCAACTTCAAAAACAACTATTGTTTTATAACCCTATTTGTATCTGTGAAAGCTAGGGTTGACAGCCCATAAACACTGTTAAAAGCCATTACAGGGGTTTATTTACTCCTTAGAAATAGCCACTGTTTATTTTTACTTATCTTTGTTTTCTATGTACTGATTCATCATATAGACAACTTGTCTACTAAATGGACGTTGCTCTTTTACAGATATGTCTTTCAGTCTTTATACTTCTTCTTTGTTTAGACTTAGAGTGATCCTTGGCTTATTTCCTTGTCCTTTATTTTGTTTTTCTTTTTCGTTCATTTTTCAAAAATTTATAAGGACATAAGTGTTTATTTTTTATTTCTGTTAGATTAATAAAAAAGGTCCTATTAAATATCCATTAATAGACAATATAGTATCTCCAATTTCGATAGTAATATTTATTGGTCCTATACCCATAATGAACAATGTTGCAATAGTAGCACATTCTCCAGGTGGTATTTCAGAAATATAACCACTATTGCTTCTCCCTAGAAATACAAATGGTCCATCTATTGTTATCGACCAATTAACAAAAAATAGTGTTGTATTGCCATAATTGCATATCTCAATTTTAATTCCAAGACCACCCTGAATCGATATATTTATGTTATTATCCTGTTCATTTATGATATTATTCTGCATTGGCATACTAACAGTAAGTGTACCCCAATAACCCTCAGCTACATCATCAACATAGATGATATTGTTAATCGCTGGTGTATCACTTGATACTATTAGTATAAAACTTGCATTACCACCAATCACATTTGGTATTATACTAATACCAAGAAATAAAACAACAACTACAGCGACCAATTCCTTCTTTAACATGTAGACTCCCAATAATGTAATACATTAACACACCTTAAATCTTTCTATAAGGAGATATTTCGTAACAAATGTTATGATTTACACTGAGATTAGGGCTCAACATTACTATTATCCTGTTTGTACCCTGGAAACATAGGGTTGACAGGAGAAAAACATAGGTTTAAGCGATTATCCCTCCTTATTCCCTCAGAGAGAAATAGACCATTTTCAAATTATGATAAATCCTTAGGGATGCCAGCATAACCCTTTTAAAATGATTATTGTATTCATACATGAAACACGAAGGAGTTAGAATATGGCGATGGATTATTGTCCGAGATGTAACCGAAATCTGACTTATAGTTTTGAAAACCAAATCGAGTGTTGGTATTGTGATAATTGCATGATATATCTTAATAGAGATGGCAGGAAGATCACGCTATAGAATTACATTAAAAAAAGTCTTCAGCCCTTGTTATTTATTTGTGGCTTTTTGTAACTGTTAATGTTTTAGTGTCTGTCACGCCCTCTATTGATCTAATCTTTAAAACTATTTCTCCAAGCTTTTCAAAGTCTCTCGCCTTTATCTTAGCTATAAGGTCAAATTCTCCAAACAAAGGATAGAGTTCAACAATCTCTGGTACTCTAGATAGCTTGGTATACACCTCTCATGCTCATGGGCTGGTGCGGCGCTTATTTGTACGTAACCTATTGCCATGAGCTGCGTATCTCTCGTTAACTCTTTAAACTTTTAGTCTTAAAACAAAGGGAAAGCATGTTAGAATGTTTATTTGTTCTCTTCCAGAATGACACAAAAATGCATGATAGGGCCTAATTTGATGCGGTCCATTTGTTTATCAACATAACTATAGTCCAGGTTGAGCTCCTTAAAGATCTGCTCCCATTCTTCCCATTTTTTAAAGTTGAATATGGTATTTACCCCATATGGTTTATTTGCAGATATATCAAACAATTTTAAAAGGAAATGATCCCAACCGTTTTTATAATAATGATCCTTGATGATAATACGATGGGAGACTCTTATCATCTCCTGGAGAATCCCTTTGATATTTTCACAATGGTGTAGGACATCTACAGCCATGGTACTGTTAAATTGTTTGTCCTTAAATGGAAGTGTATATCCGTCATATCGTGTAGATGGAATAAGGGGTTTGCTTTTGAAATAAACATCAGCTCCGTAAACAGTGAAGTTCTTCTTTTGGGACATGAGATAAGGAATCGTACCCTCTGCGCAACCAATGTCTATTACTGATTCCCCTGGGGAGACAAATTTGCTGAGATAATCTGCAAGATATGTATTTCTAGCAGGATAGAGAAATCGATCATATGAATTTCGGAGAATCTTGTAAAGTCTTGATTTGGGTGTTCTCTCAAGATATATTTGTGTTTTTTCCTGCCATAAATTCTCTTTGAGGAGATGAATAGCTTCGTCCATGCATCCGTCCATTAGGAGATAAAACACAGAACGGGTATTTCTATCTTGTTGGAAAAAAGAAGGATTATTGATGTTTTTCTTTTCTCTTTTTCTTACGTTCCTTTCTTTCCTTCTTTGTTAAAGGCCCAGGTTTCTTATCTGGAGATACATCTCTTTTGCCCTTGTCTTTACTCATATCACCTTCCTCCTTAATTCAAATCCAATAACGTATTTTAATTTATAAAGAATCGGTTTCATTCACGCCACCCTACTATAAACACAATCAATAAGACAGTTATCAGTATCATCAGTATGTTGCCGACAATGTAAATCAAATCATTATAATGAATATTTTTTTGTTCCAGAATATCTTGGTTTATGTGGAGCTATTTGAGTCCTTTCTTCAATAAATAGAGTATTTCTAATTAATAACTCTGCCTTTTCGTTCATCATTTCACCTTCTGTACCTACCTACAATTTTATAACCGCCTTAACTATCGGGAGATGTTTCTTCATTTTTTTATCTTTTTTTTTGCTTTATTTCATTGATATTTTTCCACGCCTTTTTGATACGTTGTCCAAAAGTTGTCATTCCCTCACCCCCTTACTCACAATTCCATAAACGTCAATCGTTTTAAATAACCAATCCCAATGGTTTTTCGGGAGGATAAATAGGTATTTCAAAAATTAGTTGTACCTAGAGGAAGGTTTTTCGATGAATACTGAGTATCCACCGATATTCTTCAATTAGAACTTCCGAAAGATATTGCTATTCTCGTCTGTTCTCTCTAAGCATATTAATATTTGTCATTCATTATATATATATTTTCCGATGAATAACCTGAAAATAGTCATATTTTGCCGTAAAAATCATAAATTCCACAGAATAATATTAACTCTCCTTATTCCCTCAGAGAGAAAAAGGTTATTTTTAAAACAAAAGAAAACGTGTTAGATGGCTTTATTTCTGTCTCGCTCGGGGTGTGCTTTTGATACGGGCTGGCATTTTAGGTTTCCTTATACGTTTTTTACCTTTCTTTTTTGATTCTTCTTCAGAATGATCCATGCTCATACCTTTTTCAATATGGTGTTTTTGTCTCTCTTTTTCTTTTTTGCCGGCCATTCATTTCACCTTATCCTTATTCATAATTTCCCTCATTTCAAATCTACAATATCAAAGATAACTACCAATCTATTTTACTGTTATTTCGTCCAATCCGTGTCTCTTCTATGTAATGCTAATAATATATCTCTCTCCCTTTCTAAATCTTTTATTCTTTTCTTCAATTGTTTTATTTCCTCTTGTAATTCTCGGTTGGTGAAAGTTACTTCTTCTTCACTTACCATTTGATTCCTCCCCTTCAAATCTACAATCTCATTTTTCCTTTTTCTTAAGCTTTTTAATATTTCTCTTAAATTCATTCATAATAAAGCTACAATACCTATCCTCACTTTTTTCGAGCTTATCCCAGCATTTTCCACATACACATTTCTTCTTTCCTTCTACAGGGTGACGGTACCCTTCAAAAAAACCCAATTTTTTGCCGCATTCGGAGCATTTTCTCATCATTTTTCCCTCCTTTTTAATTAATTCTAGATAAATTAATGCTTTATAATCCTTGGTTTTCTCCTGTAAAAATTAGTTCAATTAGTAGGGTAAACATACATACTGACTAAAATAAATCATTTTAGTCTGTCGTACTAACAAGATTTGTTAGTACATATCAGAGGTTTCAAAGAAATACCTTTTTTACTCCAAAATATTCTCTCGCATCTGACATCATTAGATACTCTATGACAATTACATAAAACACAATCCAGACATATCGTTCATATGGCCATACTTTTTCTACAAATAATAAATATAAATTCCAAAATGATGAATGAACATTACAATTGTAAATAATCTTGCCCAGTTTTTTGCTTTATAAAATTCAACAGTCGCAGCATAAATCCCAATTATTTCTAAAATAATATTAAACCATATTACAAATCCCCAAAATGACAATTCAAACATTGAAGAATACATCGATATACTGGCACCCAAAAAAAGCGGCCTGATGTGATAATAAATGGTAAACCTTTCGTCATTCTGAAGCCCCCCTACATATTTACATCTACACTTTTTAATGACCCATGCAAGATAACCATGAAAAATCTCAATGAATGCTAAAGAATAGAAAATCAGGAAAACTTAGAACGATTTACTGTTTACCCTTCTGGCATATATAGCATTTTGTGGACCTTTGCATCATGAACATAAATGTAGCTTTTTATAACACCTGGAAATTGAATGGTCAGATCATCCATGATCTGATGAAATTGATCTATACCTTCCGTCCAAAAGTCCAATTCTAAATCATAATAACCAATTGATTTATCCATCATTATTAAATGAGGATCAGATTTTATATAGTTGATAATTCGACCTCTTTCCGCATAATCATTAAGATCAATATTGACTTTAAAAAAGCGATAACCTAACTTGTAGTAATCTATACTAACTCTATATCCCTGAATTACATCCATTTTCCTCAATTTTTTAATTCTATTATTTATAGTATCTACAGTTGAATTAAGTTTTTTAGCAATCTCTATTGTAGGAATTCTTGCATTTGAAGCCAATAAAGTCAGTATTTGAAAATCTAAGTCATCGGTTTCTACTTTTTTCCCACCACCTACAATCTCAAAAGCTTCTCTATCAAGTTTGTCATATCCATCTAATAAAAATGAACTCCTATAAAGACGCAATTGGGCATAGTTAGAAAACTCCATATTTTGAAAATAATGTCGGTATCTTTTGAGTGTTTCCTCCCAAAAAACATAGAAATCATGTAACTCTTTTACCCACATAAGTACTGCTAGATCATAACTTCCTTCAAATGAACCGACCCACCAAGTATGTCTATTTTTTACAAAATAATCGACGATTTCTTTTCGAATTTCTGGAGTTATGTGTCGATAATCTAAATAGAACCTCACACTATTATAACCTAATTTAAAAGAGTCAATGACTGTATAAAAATCCATAATTATTCCTTTTTCTACTAGTCTTTTTATTCTGTAAATTACCACATTTTTATGCAAGCTAACTTTTTTTCCAATTTGAGATAATGATTGTCTAGAGTCGTAATCTAATTCATACAAAATTTTCCTGTCTTTTAAATCTATTTTTACCATGATGTTGTGCATAATACATTCCATGTTTAAATTTTTTCCTACTTTGCACAACTTTCTGATGGAACATATTATATTGGGGTAGGAAATTACAAAATTAAAGACGAAGAAAATGAAATTTCAGTTAAAGGTAAAAATTTGAAATAATCTGGTGCAACTCTTTGACAAATAGTGTATGAAGGAACGTAATAATCTGTGAGGTTGCGTATAGTAAACAACGGCAGTTGACCAAAGGGGGTTCTGGTTTGGGAATAATAATTGTTTGACATGTTTTCCTCCTTATGTTTTCTCCCCCGCCATACCAGATCCCCTTGTTTCCCCCTCATCTCGTTAAACACATATGGAATTAATTTCCCACAAATACTTCAATTGTAGCTACTTGTCTACTTCTAAATTCTCTCATCTTTTTATTTCAATTGATATAATTTATTGAAGTTATTGCACTTATCTTCCCAAATATTTAAATTTGTAGATAAATATATAGAATATTATATCTGAACGTAGGAGAAACTAATTTGCTTAAATCACTAAACAAAAAAAATTCAATAATACTGATATCAATTCTAATAATCACATGTTTAGTTTTCTCCAGTCTTTTTGCATATCTTGAGTTTTTTACCGAAGAGAAAATATCTCTTGAAGATGAAACTATTGAATATGAGTTAGATGACCGAATAAGTCCGTTGACTAACCAGGGTTTAACTCTGGAGATAAATAGAATTCGTCATAGAGGATTAATTGACAACATCATGAAGATTGGACTTTCTTGGAGAAATCAACCTAGATTTTATATTGTCACTGACATTGATGATTTTAAATATTCGAGCTATGAGGAATTCGGTTTTACATATGGTATGTGGGATACCTTCCTACAGGAAAATAGGATTATACGGGATGCCGAAGAAGAACAAGAAACATCTGAGATAGTACTGACCATTGTTGAGAAAGAAAAAAAAGGTCTCATTCGATCACATGATGTTGAAAAAGAAAGAATACATATTACTTATGATTATCGTACTGGCTGCTGGGTTGGTGATGATTTTTTTAGGGATAATGATGGTTATGGTCACTATGTAGGTAAATATTTTGAAGTATGGTTCAATGTTTATCAAACCGATTTTGATCACGACGGTATTCCTTATTGGACTGAAGTAAATATCATTCATACTAACCCACGTGTGGATGATTCTAAACTTGATCCAGATAAAGATGGTATTCCAACTTCATGGGAGTGGAAATGGGACTATGATCCTTTCACATGGGATGATCATACAAACCTTGACCCAGATATAGATGGCATAGAAAATATCGAGGAATATCGGATGACTAAATGGTTTGCCGATCCATTCTCTCAAGATATCTACATTGAAGTAGACGGCATGGAAAGAGGTGGACTGTTGGATCGGGAGCATGTTCTCTATAAAGAATCGCAACAAATCATAATTGAGAGATTCTGTAGCCATGGAATCAATGTATACATTGATAATGGCTGGCCTAGTGGACCAATAAACAGTGGCGGTGAACTCTTACCCCACATCAAAACCATTTCCTGGGATTCAGGTATGGTGCTACAATTTTATAATAATCATTTTGCTGATGAAAGAAAGGGCATATTTAGATACTTGTTAATGTGTCATAGTGGAGAATTCCCCATGATAGCTTTTAGTGGCAATACAAAATTTAATCGCTTTGATACTATGGTAGTTGGAACGTTCATATATCAAAGGTTACTTATGCCACGAACACAACGTTTATTGCTGGCTGCTACTGTTTTGCACGAACTTGGGCATACACTAAGTATAGCGCCATACACAATCGAAGGATGTGATAACATATCTTTTGTATCAGATACAACAACAATAAAACAATTTATTGAGGAATTGCGTAACTACAAAAGTGAGTGGAGTAACTACAAAAGCGTCATGAACTACCTATATATAATTGACGTAAACATTGTGGATTATTCTGATGGGAGCCATGGGCATAATGATCAGAATGACTGGGAAAATTTTTATTTACCCTTTTTCCAGATCGAAAACAATGTTATCTGTGAGCCAGGTATCCTACCCCCTGCAACAGATAAGATTGTTGATGAAAACTTGAGTGTAGTGCTTGATGGCTGGAAATATAGTGAAGAACTAACGCATCAATATTTGGAGAATATCGCTGGTTGGTCTCCAGTAGATCCCATAAAATGCAATTGGAGTGTCTTTGTAAGAACAGAAAAAAGCTCATTCCCAAGTGATAGAAATCTCAGGGTTTATGCTTGGCCTATTGTCCCAATCTCGGGATGGAGCCTCATCAAAGAAGGATACATAGACGCTGAAGGAAACATACAGTTGGATCAATTGTAACTTAATTTTGGAGATGAGCTATTTTGGAGCTCCACTGCCAATAAATAGTTAAATAAAATGCAGCACCATCTCAAAATTGTTTTAAAATAAAGCAGAATATCAGGGTTAAATAACTGATTAAAAACGTTTTTATCCTATTTTCCAGAAACACAATATTCCCATATTTCACACCCTGTTTGTCCATTAACCACACCAGCTATTAAACTACCATTGTAGGTTTTCATTGCCCTTATTCCAACATTATATTCATCTTCAAATCCATCCCCAATGCATTGTTCCCAATCATTCCCATCGAATCTCCACAATTGCGCCTGCCCCATGGGTATTTCAAAAGATATATTCCAATTTAAAAAACAATTTTTAACGAGTAGAATGTTAATTGGGTTTGGATGAAATGTTCCAACATAAAGAATATCGTCAAATATCTCCATTGACCAGAAATATACATTTTTCGGATCGCCAAAACCCCCTCTCGTTTCTCTTTCATACGCCATCCATCTACCGCCATCTTCACTTCTCCAAATGATTCCACCAATAACTCTTGTCCATTTATCCTCGCTTGAATTATATTTCCAAAGTTCAGCACCATGATTAATGTGAATTAATCTTTGAATCGAACTAAGTTTATCCGATAATGTAATTATTTTTCCAATGTTTGGCATTATTATGTTTAGATAGAAATTTCCCCCTAAAAAACTTAGATATAATTCATCATTGAAAACAATCATTCTTCTAATTCCACCCACTCGCCCAACAGTTCCACCAAATCCTCTTGGAAAATCTGCCCCATGAAGTTTAGCTTCTATCAAATTATCATATGCAATAACTGGTTTCCATGCAACACCTTCAGACGATTTCCATAATTCTCCCCCATCTGTCCCTACATATAACTGTGACTTATGCACACACATGGACCATGAGTAAACGTTATTATTTTTGTTTCTAAAGCCACTTGTTATATTTGATGTTCCCCCAACTACAGCACTCCAATTCATTCCATCATTTGTTCTATATACTTCACAGCCTTGTTTAAAATTCATTGTCCCTATGTAGAGATATTCATCAAAGATTTCGGCTGACCATGCAGCCCAATTATTTTCATTTCCGAACCCCCTTTCAACTACCATTTCCCACTCTTCATCTAAACTCCTCGTCCTCCAAATTTGACAACCTTCATTACTATTCCACAACCCTGCGTATAGATTATTATTAAATTCAATTAATACTGAACATTCCCAATTATTTTCATTTCCGAATCCTGATTTCATTATTGCCTCATCGTTATTCCCGATCAACTTTTTTCCATTTTCCCCATCGTAACACCATATTTCACACCCCTCACTAGATAATCTATTTCCAGACCATTTCCCCACGAGCAATTCAAAAAACATACGTGGCTCCCAAGACATTTGAGATTTGTTAAAATTTGTTGTGCCAACAACCAAACAATCTTCAAATATTTCAACGCCCCTTGGTGCAACATTATTGATATTGCCAAAACCATCCTCATTTATTTGTTTCCAAAGATGCTTGATATTGACAGATAAAGCATCATTTTCTTGAGATCCATTTTCTCCAATTGAAACACTATCTATTGTTGGTACGGCAGTTAATACGAAAAAAAACACTATTATAACAACAGACAAAGCATTTTTCGCCATCAGTTCCATCTCATTAGCCATGAATTATATAACTATAATAATTAAATTTTTCTGTACTGTTGATCCCACAAACCAAAAATTGCCAGACAGCCGGCCTGCTGCATAGGATCTTTAATTTACTTGGTAAAATCGACATCACATTAATTGTAAATAAGACATTGGATAGTAATATTACGCGATTTGATGGAAAATCTCATTTCAGATATTCTCAAGCACAATTTTTCCCATGTTCTCCATCAAATCGTTACGCCATAATATTTATATCCACCTAATATATATTTATATTATCCCCTTTCCCTCAAGGCAGATAATATGAATAATTCACGCAGAAAAATGATAATAATTTCTATAATTGCTTTGTTTATTGGATCAAGTATTACTTTGGCCATTGAAACGGAAGGAGAAAATAACTTATGTGGCAGTTTATCAAAAGACACAGAAATAATAATGGAAAAAATTGTAAACTCTTCAATGACCACTAAATCTCTTCCCCCTGCTACTAAATCAAACATTGAACCAGACCCGACTTACGAATATGTCATTATTACAAGCAAATATTTTGAAAATAGTAATTTCCAGCTATTAGTAGACCATAAATCACAATATGTAAATGCGACAATCGTTATTTTGGGAGATATACTGGAAAATTCTAGTTTTTGGGTTAATGGAACCTATGGTGATGCAACAAACAATTCTAATGGTAATCCTTGGATTGAGGATGGTAAAGAGGTTTCAGTCAATTTCAGTAGATTTAATGATACAGCAGCAAATATAAGGAATTTTATCAGATATGCCAATCAAAAGTGGGGAACTAGATATGTTCTGCTTGGAGGAGACGTAGAGATCATTCCAGTTAGAAAATTATATGTAAACTTATCAGATTGGTATTCAGGTTACGTCGGTGAAGTACCAATAGAAGGCTGGATACCTTCGGATTTATATTTTGGATGTTTAGATGGGACATGGAATGATGACCTCGATAAAAGATTTGGTGAAAGAAAGAATTATTCAATGGATGAAGAAGCGGATTTTATTGCCGAAGTTTATATTGGAAGAGCACCGGTTGACAACAAATATGAAGTGGCAACATTCGTTAACAAAGTAATACAGTTTGAAACAACTCAGAAACCAAAAGACATTTTACTTCATCAATCGAATCTACTTCCTTGGGGAATACCCGACACAAGCGTTATCCCTGAGGCATGTGCCCAGTGGGTTCCAAATGATTACAATATTAATCGATTATATCAAAAAAATGAAAAAATAACGGTTGATAAATGGATTAATTGTTTTGGTAATCCAAGTAAATTATTGATTCTTCACGTGGGAAATGGTTACTATCATGGCCCCGACAATTCATGGTATCAGCTATACTACAATATCTTTGGAAGAGTTAAATTTAAAAATTCAGATGTTTGCAAACTTCGCAATACCTTTTACCCAATTCACATATCAATATCCTGCCTCTCAGGGAATTTTTGTTATACAGATTGTATAGCAGAAGAATTATTACTTTGGTCTCGGGGTGGAGTCTCAGCATGTTTCTTTAATTCGGAAGTTGGATGCGTCGATAGAACAGATGCATCAAAATATTCTTCAGAGTTTATCGAGAAAATATTCTATGAGCTATTTGAAAATGGTACAAGAAAACTAGGAGAAATAAACCTTTTTACAAAATATCATTTTATTAATCTTGCACAGGAAGATCCTAACTATAGATGGTGCTATTATGAAATAAATTTATTAGGGGACCCAGAGACTCCAGTGTTAGAAACAAGAGATAAATTACCATTATTTGCTGTTTCTGTTGATGATGACTTTAATGAATCTACACCTGACTGGAATATAACATGTTTTGATAAAATACAGGAAGCCGCTAATGCAGTTCCTGAAAATGGAGTTGTTAACGTGCATAGTGGAATATACCATGAAACGGTTGTTATAAACAAAACAATTAATCTTATTGGTGAAGATAAATACACTACAATCATCGATGGCGGCAATTCCGAGATAGTAGTAACCATTAAATCAAATTCATCCTCCGTTAGAAATTTTACTATATACCATAACGATTCAACTCAAAAAATCCAAAATCAGAATGGCGTATACGTCCCTCCAAATTGCTGGGGGAACGAGATCTCCAGTAATATTATTATGAACAACAATAACTGCGGAATACTAATACAAGATTCATGTCGAACATACATCCATGACAACATTATACAATTTAACGGCGATGGCATCTGCATTACAAAAAAAATAAGTGGTCTATTTGAAAAATATATCGTTGTAACTTGCAACAATGTAATTTATCATAATAAAATTGTATCAAACGGGAATTATGGAATTTATTTAGAGGCAACCATCAATAATGAGATTTTAAATAATACCTTTATGAATAACGGCGAATATTATAATTCATTGAATTCTAAAAATGATGCTTTTTTCAAATTAAGCAGATATAATACGTGGGATGGAAATTACTGGAGTAAACCATGTGATAGAAAATATATCCATGGGACGCAAGGCCCTATTTTTATATGGTATCCAGATTTTTCTGATGGCATAATAAGTGGAATAATATTTCCCTCAAGAAATTATGTGGCCATTATCAATATTGGAATCCCAATTCCAGACATTGATGAAAATCCCGCACAAGAACCCCATGATATTCGGTGAGGGGATAAGTTTAATTCCAATCCGCAAAGTGGCGAGGAATACATTCCC
>CAZXHI010000210.1:0-3305 GCA_964640555.1 uncultured Thermoplasmatales archaeon
AAAATGTAACTGTAAAAGATATAATTACTAATACAGAGATTATTACAAACGAAGAAGGTAGAAGTTCTAATGTATCTTCAATTGAAATAAACCTAATAAATAATAAGAAAGCCATGTAGGTAAAAACTATAAACCTACAATTTCATAACTGCCTTTTCAGGGCAGCTATATATTTTTTTAGCTCCTATGTTTCTTTTTTTAAATAATCCGCATATTCATCTTCTTCTTCTTTTTCTTCGTCCTCTTCGTCATCTATGATTTTATCTTTTTGTATCCTTATCGTTTCTTCTTTCTACGTTTTCCATAAACTTACACACTTATGTTATAATTTAACATATTAATATACATTTGTACATAACTATATATAATGCCTACTGTATATCAATATCATCTGACAGATTTCGGAAAGGACAAGTGAAAACAATGGAAAGGAAAATTTTTAGTGTGGTAGTCATACTTATCTCCTTGTTATTGATAAGTACGAATGTATTAAATGTAATAGCAAGTCCTGAGAGGTTTGTTAGAAAAGAAACTTCTCAGATTTTTGAGAACAGCGTAGATAAAACAAAACAAAACATACGTCTCAATTCTATAAAAAATATGATGGAAGGGGCCATTTTATTACAGAAACAAATCAGTCTTTATGATCTTTTTACGAGCACCATCCATACGACATGTTCAGGATTAGAAAAAACATCTGAAATCACGTTTGGACTATACAATAATCTAGATGTAGATGGGGATGAAACTAATGGTGTCAATGGAAAAGACATCCGAGTCCAATACTATATTCTCCCATGGATAGAAATCGATCCGGATTTTATCATTGGCTTAAAATTCATTGTTAATATTGAAAGGATTGGTGAGGAAATAAAAGAAGATGATTTCAATATAACTGCAACTCTTGGAAATGATATGCTTTCAGTTGGATATTGGTCCCCGGATACTGTAGGAAATGAAATCCCAACCAAAATCCAAATTTCGTTACTTGTTTTTTTCAACATTGCTGATTCCACAAAAGGTATAACTGTGTTAATGGATCCGTCGTATTCCTCTGGGATTGAAAATAAGAAATTGACTTTTTTCAGCACCTATTATCTTGAAGAAGAACAAACAAAACATCATAACTACTTTTCATTTGAACCTCCTACTGAAACTGATATCACCATCGCATCAACAAGAACTGAGGGTGAATGGAATTATACGTTCAATCGAGTTTCAAATTACGATACAATCTGTACAATGGGACTTGTAAAGACGTATCAAAGCGAAACAAAGGAAACAATTATCACCTTTGATAAACTGCCAAAAACAGTATCCTTTTCACTTAAAATCACTCCATTCTCAGTAGAAGGGGGAAGTGTGTATTATAAAAGTGAATCAATGTATGATATGGATGTTCTCATTCAAACTAATGACTTTGGAATCTGTAACTATGCGATGATTAAGAATACGCCAAGAATGCTCTTTGCTAAATGGCTTCCGGTAAAAGACAACGGATGGTATCATCTTGAAATGGACTCAGATGGAACTGATATCCGCATCTATGATTTCCTACAACATCCATCAGTCAATATATCGATATATGGATTGACTGATGTGAATATGACTGCATATTGGAATTTTTCAAATCCCGGTAATCTATGGATCAGTAAAAATCCATCATTTCATATTAATCTCTCAATCATTATAGGAGTTTGGGAGGCAAGTTTAGATGCCCAGCCAGTCGCAGAAGATATCAATATTTCCTGGCTTACTGGCGTCACAGGATATCTAATATATGATACCAATTGGCAGGCATTAAACCAAATGGATTTATTGATTCGGGGAAGTGATATTGGCATTCGAACTGTTGCTGATACCTTTAAAGCAGAAGATTTTCGTCTTGATTGGACAATCTGGCCACCCGTTGAATGGAATATTGGTAGAACAGGAGAAATTGACTTCGTATCGCTTCTTATTGAAGTATACATACAGGGTCAATGGTATCATCTTTGGCCATGGATGTAATGTAATGTGTAGAGTTTATCACTGAGCTCTAACCTATATTTAGATATAGCCCCCTTATGAAAAATATGGGGCAATTTTTCTTTTGATCTTGAATCGTTGGCAAAATGCGATTGTTGCTTTCACCCAATAATATTTTCCATAAACTACACAATTATGTGATAATTTAACATATTAATATACATTTGTGCATAACTATATATAATGCCTACTGTATATCAATATCATCCGACAGATTTCGGAAAGGACAAGTGAAAACAATGGAAAGTAAAGAATTTATGAATGCAGACGTCTATGCTCAAGACGAAAAGATTGGAGAAGTTAAAGAAATAGGAATAAACCCTGATGATTGGGAGATTACTCATCTTGACGTCGAATTGACCAAAGATGCAGCAGAATCTGTACTTGGGGCAAAGAAACGTGGAGTACATAATATGCTAGCCATTTCAGCACTAAAGAAAGGCGGGGCTCGCTGGACAGAAAGAGGACTAAACATAAAAGTCTCAAAAGCACAACTTCACATGTACTTAAAACCAGTAGAGTAGATGTTGCATAAAATAATCGTTTATAGTGAATATTTAGATATATATCGTGCGCACACTAATGTGCGCAATCATCCATTCTAAATAAACACTACATTAAAAAAATAAGGTGAAAAAAATGATAGATGTAAATTTAGCAACAATAATTGTATTTTTAATAAGTCTTGTCATATCGGCAATTATTATCTATTTTGTAACGAAAATATTTGGAGAAAAGGAGGAAGGGTTCGGTACTGCAATATTGGCTGCCTTCATCGGCGCAATAATATATGCAACTGCCTATTATTTCCTCAAACCTGAGTTAGGATGGTTAGCATCCCTAATTGGAGGAATAGCTTGGCTTATTGCTCTTGGCTTTTTGTATGGTATCGGCTGGCTGAAAGCACTGGGTATTGCTATTATCATATGGATTATCGCAGCTATTGTCGGAATATTCCTACCAACGATGATGGGGCCATTATAAGTAATAATTTCAATTAAAATAAGATGAAATAAAAGACTGATTAGTCTATATAAAAATAGGAAGATGGATAACACCATAAATAGAGGTATTAAGATGAAAAAACAAAAACAATTTGCCCTTGTTGGGATTATGCTAGTGATATTGACAACAATAAGCTTAAGCGGTTGTCTTGATGAAAAAAGTAAGTTTATTGGAACCTGGACAACTTCCGGCGGAGACGGAACCATGACCTTCAATAATGATAACAAGGTAACGGTGACGGGTCAACTAGGAGACTTATCATTAAGCGGAAC
>CAZXHI010000211.1:0-4598 GCA_964640555.1 uncultured Thermoplasmatales archaeon
TCGTGACACCCGCTTTGCGGGTGCGCCCGACCAAGACAACACAATCTTTTGGAAAATTAGAAGCTTTCTAAAATATGTAAGGTTTAGACCGCCTTAAAAGGCGGGGATTTAAACCCTAAGCTGGCTAGGAAAAATTCTTAAGAAAACAAATATAATCTAAATGTGAAGTAAAAATGTCTGTCGATTCATTCCACTTATACCAACTATATTATCTTCATATAAGAATATTTATACCTCACATCGCAACTTTGGTTTAAACCGTAAATGAACTCGTTGATGCTGTATTGAATAATTTATATTCGCTTGACATAAAGGCCACCAATAGAGGTATGTATATCGTGACAACTGTGTAAATCACTTGTTGTTTAACGCGTTTTACAAAAAAATTATAGGACTCGATTCAACATAATCTTATCTGCTATTGCTGAATATTGATTCTGCTTTAGCCATTTCTTAACCGCTGGGTCGTTGACGCTTATTTTCTTGGGTTTTATGAAACCTTTACTACTTTTGCTCAATGATTCGACCTTAGCTTTCAGAATTGCTACTGCCTCTTCTCCGATTATTGATTGTGGCTGTGGTTTTGTCCCCTTCTTGGTCAGGGCTTTTGACCTGTAAAACATCTCATGAGCTTTTGAAATTGCCTCCATGACTTCTTCAAATGTGTATCTAGAAATGCTCGGACATAACGATGGACACATTGCTGAAAATGTCGGTGGTCTTGTAATCACACATATTCTAAGGATTATCCGATTGTTTGTCTTGGCTACAGAATCCCCACCGACTCTGCTCCACTTGACGTTTGGCAGTTTTAAGGTTTCAGTGATTATTTGTTTAATTTCTTCTCGTTTCTGTTTGTTCTTCACATTATTGATTGTTATGTACTCACATCACTTGGCATCTACATCTTCCAACTCTTCAACTTTCTTCTTGCTCGGCTTTGTCAACTGTTTTTCCCTCTCTACAAAATCAGCTATCTCTTGCTCGACTTTTGGCTTCACCAGGTTTCCATTTTCAAAAACTGCTTTTCCGTTGACTTTACACTTGCCCTTTGTTGTTTTTGGTCGTTTCAGGTTCTATCCAGATTCTGCTTCTTTTTCACTACTTTGTGTTTTCATTTTTTCGCTCATACTAATTAAAAAAAATCTAACAGTATATAGGCTCCTTTAAAAAATTCATATACTTGAATAAAAACTAGGAACAATGTGGTATAAAAGAAGTCAAAAACACATTCGAGTTTTAACGAGTATGAAAGATTTAGACCACAACAGGATAAAATACATTCAACAGCAAAAGTTCTTCACTTGGTAATTTTGACATAAACATTCCATATAGATTTGAGCATATTGTCGAAAAAATCGATGAAATTTCTATGGATTATATTATTCGGGTGAGGTCCCGAAACTGACGGTAATTTCTATTTTGCAATAAACTCATTTTTATAAAAAAATAATTAAGTACATACTGCATACAATGTTTGAGGAAATAGGAATGGTTAAAAAGATTATGATAGTGGATGACAATCGAGATATAATTATTTCCATCAAAAATGGATTGGAAGTTTTTGCGGGTGATTATGAAATCATAGGTGTAGAAAGTGGCGAAAAATGTCTTGAACTTTTAGAAACGGAGACTCCTGATCTCATATTGTTGGACATCATGATGCCTGAGATGAGTGGTTGGGAAACTTTCGACAAATTGAAGGGAAATGCATTGTGGGGAAAAATACCTGTAGTTTTTCTAACTGCAAGAACAGATAGAGTTGCTAAAAATGCTGGCGGTTTTTTAGGTGATGATTATATTGAAAAGCCGTTTGAAATCGCGGAATTAAAGAGAAGGATCGATGAGATTACCAATAGGTAAAAAACATCGGTCCAATAAATTTATTTTTTAAACTTGGATTTTGCGTTTCAATTAGAAAAGTAAGATTTTAGGAAGGATCATTATCAGTGAATCATATCACTAACATCTGTAAAGTAGTTTAATGATGCTAAAACCAGTTTTGGATTTATTCTTCTAAATATGTAATTCGCTCTTATGAATGTTTTACCAATTAGATCCCATTTGATAAATTTCTGGTTTATTATGTGCGGATATTTTTTGGGATATCCCCTGGCTATACATCTTCCAGCTACATCGCCGCTTATGAGAGCACGATAAATTCCTTGTCCCGTGAATGGAAACGTTCCAACACCTGCATCTCCAACAAATAAAATATTATTATGTATTAACGGTCGTTGTAGACCCGCTGGTATTAGCCCACCGGCTACATAATTTACATTACCTTCAATTTTTTGCTCTTCTTTGAATTCTTCTAACATATTCTTTAAATTATAACCAAAATTTCCACCAAAACCGATCCCTATGTTAATCTCTTTTTTCTTTGGGTCACGTGGGAATATCCAATAATAACCAAAGTTACCTGTGTAAATAACTTTCAAAGTATCAGAAACAAAACAGTTCGAATTTTCTAGAGTCTGTTGATAAGTAACGCCTCTGATCCCTTTGTTTATTCCTAGTTCTCTTTTAACGGTACTGGGGCATCCAGATGCATCAACAATGAATTTACCATCAAGATCATTTATTGTTTTTATCTTATCATTTGTTTGAATTATAACGCCTAGTTCTTCTGCTTTTCTAGCGAGTTGACATATAAACTCTGGTCTGTTGAGTACATATCCAACGCCAGGTTCTCTATGATAAACACGTTTTTTACTACCAATAATCGCATCGCCTTTGGTAATTTCATTAAAATAACTCTTTTTTTCTGGTTTCCATTTTTTCCATTCAGATTCAACCGAATGTGCCTCACCGCATCGTCTCCCTTCACGGTTATATCCAATTTTTTTATGTTTCTCGTGAACTATGACAATTATTGATTTGTCATGCTCTTTGAGTGAAATTGCAGTGCTTAGGCCACTGATACTGCCTCCAACTATATCAATTTTTATACTACCACCATAGGTAAATATTGCCTAAAAATGGAATTGAAACTAATGATAAGTATTTTTTGTACAACGTCCTATATATCAATCAAATTGAATACAATCGATATGATTACCGATTGATGGGATTGGAAATCTGACAGGACTTATGGGGATCAATATAATTTTCCTGATATGCATACTGGTAATCGTGGTCTTTCTATTGACTGAATTTCCGGTTATTTTATTTCTAATCACTCCAATTCAGTTATAAGAAATTTCTTTTTGATTGGACAATTTTGTACCAGTAGAATCTATCAATTATTGATGGTTAAAGGTTTTCAGGGTTACTCTTCTCCAAAATCTTATCGATTTTTTTCTTTAAGTCTTCCACGTCATAAGGCTTTTTAATATAATCTACAGCTAAAAAACTACCCGCTTTCTCGGCAAACTCATCTGTTCTCCCAGAAAAGAAAATCACAGGAATATTTTCCCATGTTGAGTTTTCTTTTAACTTTTTAAAAGTCTCCCAACCACTCATTTTTGACATCATGATGTCCAACAAAATTAAATCAGGTATCTCTTCATTTTTTAACTCGATTTTTCTCAATAAGTTAAGGCAATCTATACCGCTACCAGCACATATAACCTCATATGGATCATCTGCCCCTTCTAAAACCTGTTTAACGGTCTGTATATGGTCAACATCATTGTCCACTACCATAATCTTCTTCATTCTCATCTCGCCTCTTTTTTAACACAGATACATCTTGAAACCCAAATCATGGAAATTTAATACATTAATCTTTCCGAATCTGAATTGTAAATGTTACGTTTGAGAAACATATAGGGATATAAAATTATTATGGTAACGGAAGGTCTCTGGAATTATTGACCGTCTATTTTTTGGTAGAAAAACTATTTTCTGAAGAAACGATTTTCCATTTCTATATTTCCAGTTAAAAAAATGATGCTCCGCCAGTTATACAAAACTGTTACGACTAAGAAAATTCCTTTGGTAAGTAAGGTCTTTTTGCCCAAGTTTTTTCCTCCCATTTTTAATCCAACAGGGAAATTGTATTATATACATGCTTATAGCGGAGGATTGATATTGAAAAAGAAATTCTCGCGACTCTTTGGGATGTACATGATGATGAAAAAGGTCTACCGATTTTCATGGCAAAATGATTCTTTCATTTTCTCTTTTCAGATTTTTTCAACAGTAGCAATAAGTTTACCAATATCAAATGGTTTTTGTACATATTCATAAATATGATGGTAGATTTCGTCGAACTCTTCGCCTTGAAACTTTTTTGCTGTAAGCACAATTATGGTATTACCTTCGGTAAATCCTTCAATAATCATATTTTTTATAGTCTCTATCCCGTTCATGACAGGCATAATGATATCTAGGATTATTATCCCTTTAAAACCCTTTTCCAATTCTTGTAGACATTTCCGTCCATTATCTACTGTGACAACTTCAAAGTCTCTCATTTTAAACAGTATCTGTAGACTATTTAAAATATCAGGATCGTCGTCTACAATCATTATTTTTTTAGTTTGATTTTGTGATTTTGCTTCCATGATATGTCATACTTTGCAAATTATGGTATATAAGCATTGTGAGTGAAAATGCCAAAATGAAAAAAAACCATATTCTCAGAACCTGGT
>CAZXHI010000212.1:0-9858 GCA_964640555.1 uncultured Thermoplasmatales archaeon
TAAAACTTTGGTTAATATTGTAGATATTATGGTTAAAAAGGATCAGCAAGTAGAATGTGATTTAACACATTGAAATCCATGTTAACATTATTAAATAATCAATAAAAATTAATTTTATCTTAAATAATTTGATTGCAGATGAATTAATATAAGAGAATAACCATATAAAAATAAAATATATCTATTACATAACAAGGGGGGTAAAAAAATATTATTACAACATATAAAGCAATTTATTAAACTAACAAGAGCTCATATCGGTATTGCTGTACTTCCATCATTTTGGTTAGGTTCATTATTTGCTCTTACCCTTGGTTATGAATTTAATTTATTTATCTTTCTTATAGGCTTTTTAATTATTTTCTGTTTGTATGCATCAGCATCATACATTAATGATTATTATGATTATGAAGCAGATAAACATAACAGACAATTTGGTTTTTCAGGTGGAAGCGGTGTTCTGCAAAAATATCCAGAATTAAAAGAACAAACTAGGATATTAGCATATATTTTCATTATAATTTCAATTATTCTAACTATCATTTTAGCTGTAATTACATTTATTCCTTTTTGGTCTATAGCATTTGTTGGCATTGGTGCTTTTTTTGCTTTGTTTTATTCAGCCCCACCAATTCGTTTATCATATAGAGGGGCTGGTGAATTACCTCATTTTATCGCAGGTTTATCAAATACTGCATGGGGTTATTTACTTCTTACTGGAACCATAGATTTTAAATTAATCGTCTTTGCAATTCCTCTTTCACTTCATCTTTTAAATGTTATTTTAATCTTTGAAATACCTGATAAAGAAGCTGATATTCATGGTGGAAAAAGAAATTTTATTGTTAATCATGGTAGAAAGCATAGTTTCCTTTTAATTTGTATCATATTTTGGATTACTACATTATATTTCTTTATTCTATCATATTTTAATTGGTATACAAATTTTATTAATTTTTATTTCATAACATTATTTTCATTAATCCCCTCAACCATTTCAACAATAATTTATCTTAAAAAACCCTTTGAAAAATCTATTGCCACTAAATCTGCAATTCAATCAGCATTATCATTATTTATATTCTCAATTGGATTAGTCGTGTATTTTATATACATACAATTCTAAGTAAAAAAAAAGATAGATTATTCTGGTACAAAACAGAAATACCAAACATCCATCTGAGTACTAGCAATATTTCCTTGGGTATCTTCTGCAGTTGCTTTTAAGGTAAATACTCCAAGTCGTGGTCCCGTCCATTGTAATTCATGAAAACCATTTTTTGAATTGTATAAAGCTGTATCTCTCAGTTCATCATCAATATAAATATTAACAATGATATCTTCTGATAAGTCAAGATCATCTTCAGCATATACTTGAACAGGTCTTACTCGAAATCCTCCAAATCCCATGGTATCATAGATGATATCAAAATATGTTGCAAATAATCGAATCCCTGAAAAATGGAAATAACCTTTGGTTGGATTTTTGATTTCTATATTAGGAGGATCATCTTGATTTGGATCAAGAACAATTATTGAACGGGTGATTGATCCTTGTATATTACAATATGATGTAACTTTTATAGAGTCGCCAACATTTGCCACAACAATATATTCATAGGTAAATTCAGAAGTTGTGGGTTGACTATCATATTGCTCATCTATGATTATTTCATCATTGAGCTCAATTTTTACTTGTTTAACATAATGCACTGTCGGCGCTGGTGTTTCATGAACGATCGTCACACTTAAAATTGATTCATCAAGATTATACTCAAGATTCATATCTATAGGTGGATGGGCCATTGCTGTTGTTGACCAAACCACGATTGATACTAGCATCACACATATTATTAGATTTTTTACCAATTTCATATTTTTTCCCCCTTTATTCTATTATTATTTTTCTAACATCTCCAGTGGAACCAGTTGGCCCAAGTGTTGTTTTACTTAAAACATAGAGTTCTTTGTTTTCACCTTCTCCAAATGATAGGATAAATCGATTAAATGATTGTTGGTTTGTTAAATCAAACCGTTGCCAATTTCCAGGGCCTTTTTCTTCTAAATAAAAGATTTTTCCTCTTGGTATTACAAAACTTGAGCTCCAATCACCAAATACATATTTACCATATAAATCTGGATTTTCTGTTCCTCTATACATATAACCACCACTAATAGATCGTCCTAGATTGTGACTATATTCATGTATTGGATATATAAGAGAATCAAGATCTATATCTAATTCATCTGCAAGATCAATATCATAAGGATGAGTTGCCTCAAGAATTCTCCATCCAAAATTTCCAGGTTCATTCATCAGATTAATTTCTTCCCATGAATCTTGACCTACATCAGCAACAATAAACCTCTCTGATTCTGAGTCATATGAAAATCGCCATGGATTTCGAAAACCCCATGCATATATTTCATCTAATCCATCTGTATTTACAAAGGGATTGTCTGATGGAATTGAATAAGGGTCGCCAGAGTCAACATCAAGTCGAATGATTGATCCAAGTGCCGTTGTTATATCTTGACCATTTCCAGTTGATCCATGTTGATCTCCTGATCCACCACCATCACCTAATGATAGATATAAATAGCCATCTGGACCAAAAAGGATTTGACCGCCATTATGATTAGCTTCAGGTTGATCAATTCTAAATATGATTTTTTCAGATTCATCATTAGCAATATTTGGATTTTGAGAAACAATATATTCAGAAAGAATTGTTTCATGATTTATATTTTCCCCTGATTTAGGACTACTGTAATACACATAAAATTTACCATTTTCTTTGTAATTTGGATGAAATGTTAGTCCTAGTAATCCTCTTTCATCATATGTAAAATCTAATTCAACGATTTTGTTTGTTATATCTAAAAATGGTTGATCGATTAATTCATTATTTTCAATTACATATATTTTTCCTATTTGATCAACAACATATAATCTGTTTGTTCCATCTCCTGCATGTGTTAAAAATATTGGTGAATTGAATCCTTCTGCAATAATATCATATTTTGCATTTATTTCTGGGCTTAAAGAAATTAAGAAAAGAAATATTTTTCCTTGTATTGTTTTACCTATTGTATTCTCAATCGTTATATCAATTGAGATTTTACCGAATCCTATAGGTATTTGAAAATTAATTATTTCAGTTTTTCCTGGCTCTATATTAGCTATTATACCATTTGATGTTTTTTCTATTCTATTAAATATTCCACCTTTTATTGATATTTGCCAATCTACATCGTTTGCATTTGACGTTCCAATATTTTTGACTTCAATATTTATTTCCCTAAAGCCTGTTGATATATTTCCAATTATTAATTCTAGTTCAATATTATTATAGGAATTCAAATCAAAATTATTTTTTAAAAAATTTTTATCATCAATTTCATTATTAGCAATTGTTACATTTACAACCGAGGTCATAATTATTAAAATTGTTAATACAATTATTATTATTTTTACAATAACTCCCCCATTTATGTTTCTAAAGTTTAATAACAATCATCTATTATAAATATCTTACCTCTTAATTAAAAAAAATATTTTTTAAATTGATATGCTGTAAAGTACAATAATAATTACGTATAAGAGATTTAGATTTTGTTATTTAATATTTATTCAAGTTGTTGGAAATATATTAATAGTATGGTTTGGATATAAATATTAGATTGTTAATATGATAAAATTTCCCAATAAGAAACAAATTTTTACAATATTTTCAATAATTCTAATATTGGTAAATTTAATAGTTGCCGTTTTAATTTTTTATGATATTCAAATAATAGAATCACCAAAAACAGATGTTGAAATCAAGGTGGTTGAAATTACCGAGAATGAATTAATTTTAGAAATTAAAATGAAAATGCAAAATCCAAATAATTTTGATGTTTCTATCGAAGATTTCAAAATATTAAGTATGACTGAAAATGGTGATGAAATCGGTGAATTAGATATTGAAGGAGGAGTTATTTCATCCGATGAGTCAAAAACTTTTATAGCAACTGATAAAATAAGTTTTAATGAAAATTCAGACTTTATTAAATTAAATAATAAGATTTCAGGTAAAATTGGTGTGATTTTTTTAGGTTTTATTAAAAAAACAATCCCAATTGAATTAAATGTAATCACTTCTTTAGAAGAAATAATAAATAATATTGAGATACCTGATATTGATTTAGAATTCATATTTGAAGAATTAACAAACGATGGTCTCAAATTTACAGCCGGGGTTAATATTTTAAATGAAAATAATATTGGAATAACAATCAATGATTTCACATTATATGCAATAAATGATTTTAATGAAGAAGTTGGCAGCTTTAAAATAAAAGGTGGAGAAATTAAACCAAATGATAAATCATTTTTTAATACAACAGGAGTTCTATTTTATAGTTTTATAGATACACAAGAATTGATTTTAAGTTTATCTGGTGATGCATCTTTAAAAATTGCCGGTATGAACAAATCGATTTCATTATCAACAGAAATTTCTGTTATACTTCCCGATATTCAAGAATTTATTTTTCAAAATGAAAATATAAAATTCTATATTCCAGTTCAGTTTAAATTGACAATAAGAGGAATAGTAGCAAATGTTGGTTTTAAATATTATAATCCAAGTAATATTTCCCTTTTTACAAGAAATATTAATTGTAGTATAAAAAGAGTCGACGGTGAGAAAATAACTCAGATTGGTATAGAGCAAATGGAATCTTGTATAATTGATCCAAAACAAGAGGTATGCATTGAAACTGAGATATTAATTCCATATGTTGAATACCTAAAAGCTGGAAATTGGAGACTAATTCCTAATTGGATTGTTTTAACAATAGAAGGTGATTTTTCAATAGCAGGAACCAGACAAGCATTTCCACTTTCACTTAATGCCTATGTTAATCCAAATCTATTTAAAAATCAAGAATTTGTTGAATAATTAATAATAAGGTTTTATAACACATAAATTAAATAATTTTTTCAAATTTTGTAAAATTATAATGTAAACACATATTCTAAGATTTAACATATAATCATATCAGTGATTCAAATAATCAACTATAATCCACCTTAGTATTACTGAAATGTGATAAAGTCTATAACTATGAAATGACCTGAAAAAGGTTAAAACCTAACTAACTCAGGTATTTACCGGTAAAAAGAGGTTTAAATCTTGTCCATGCACTATTTTTACCTGTGGAAACGATATGGACATATGAATAAGGTTGATTAATTGTTTTGGATGGTTTTCAAAGAAATCCCATATAACGTCTGTTGCTGAGATTTCTCGGTATGGATCTTTATCTGATCCTGGCCACCAATGCTCTCCATTTACAATAGTGCATAGAACAACTTCGGTACCGTTTTTACCTCCTGGATATGTATCTGTCACTATGTTTCCACTTTCACTAATATTTGTTTGTGTGATGGGATTACTTCTCTACCGCTATCTACTCGTTGAACTCTCATATGAAAATTTGTCTTTGCCAAGGTTGGCAGTTATATTGGATGGTATAAGATTGGCAGTTGTAAAGGAGGGAGAAAAGAAGGCATGTATTGTTGTTGAAGAGATGACTGCGGAGCAATCTCACATTTTTAGCGCTCTTCAATTGGATCGGTTTGTGCCTAAATGATTTAAATTTTGTTAGACCCTACAACTTTTAAGGAGTAAACTTGAACTTCTTATAAACTCAGGTTAAAATTATATAAATGATGTCTCGTAGATACGTTCTATGCTACGAAAAAATTATACTGGTGCTGTTTTTAAGCTTCTTCAATTTTTTATTTTTTCCTCGGTTTTATCGAAATAGTTACAGGGACAATGCATAGATGTTTCCATTTATCCCTATAAATACGGTTTCTCCATCTACAATTGGATCTGAGATAATGGGTGTAGTAAGGTAGTTGATTTTATCATCAATAGTATAACCAGGTGAAAAGTTCCAAATAAGATTACCGTTTAACTTGTCTAAACAATATAGTCTACCGTCGTCGCTTCCAAAAATTACATAATTATCACTTACAGCAGGTGATGAATGTATGCCAGATTTACAAGTGAAAGCCCAACACATTGTTCTATTGTTCCCGTGTAGCGCATAAAAATTGTTATCGTGCGAACCAACAAAAACTAAACCATCATCAACTATTGGTGTGGTTTCTACGCCCCATCCAGTTTCAAATTTCCATTTAAGATTGCCCGTTTCGGCGTTAACTGCATAAACGAATGTGTCCCATGAACCAAAATACACTACATCATCTTGAACATAAGGTCTCGAAGTGATCATTCCGTCTGTTTCAAAAATCCAACTTATGTCTCCATTTTCAATGTTTATTTTATAACATTTGTCTCCTGAACCGATAAACACATAGTGATCCTGGGGGTTGGATGTATAAATTTCATTTGACAGATTAAGATTCCAAGTAAAACCACCTGTTTCAGTGTCTAGTGAATAGAGATTCCCTTTTTCATTTCCAACAATAAGGGTATTGTCTATCACCACGGGGGGAGAGAGGATTTTACCCAGGGGTTCTGTTCCCTTCATCATCCAGTTCAGATCGATAATCTCTAACCCTTCTGTTGTCCCTATAAATATTTTATCGTCATGAATAGCTGGAGCAGTAGGATTCTTACCTATCGATAAGTTCCAAAGTAAAGCAGCATTATTTATATTTATCGCAAGGATTTCTCCTGTTGAAGTGGTAGAATATAATATATCATTTTTCACGATATTTGATGAACAAAACGTGTTAGAATTGTCCTTTGTTTCATATGTCCAATGGAATTGTGGGGGATTTCCTAACTCTTGAAATGCACTAGGTGTTTCATATTCATTTTTTTCTGGTAGGCCATATATTCTAACCCATCCTGCAGGCGGAATGCTTTCAACCTTTATTTTGGGATCATCGAGATTCTCTACGTCAAGTATCCTGTTATCAGGGTTACCAATAATGACCCAAAGACCATTCTTTTCGACTAGATCTGAATCTGTTATTTTGCAGTCTGGCGACCAAGGAGAAAACGGCTCTGTGGACATTATTTTTTTAACAATGTCTACGTCTATTTCCCCATAATATAAGTTCCCCAGTTCTTCAAATTTTCTATCACGATTAGAAGGTCGATATCTAGGAAAACTATAAACACGTCCCCCCTTTTCAAAGAGAAAATGTAGTAGACCATCAGTGATTATATCGCGCAGGTGAAGTTTTTCCAGTCTAACTTTAAAATCCATAGGATTATTGGCTGACCAGTGAAAACCATTAAATGTCTTGTTATACCAGGAATGCCTATAACCAAGTTCAAATCGTGCAATTTCGCCTGTTTTAGTATCACCAATAAGCCAGACAGCATTCATGCATCCATCATTTTTATACTTTAAATAGTGCATCACGTCATCAATATTGTTACTATATTGTACTGCCAATCTAGCCCTGATAGCAAGAGGTAATCCTTTGTTGTCCCATAAACCTTGAGGATTTGTTGTTTCAAGGAAAACAATTCCATTATCATTTTGGTAAAAATCATGGTCGCTCCATATATAACCAGGGGCTGAAGTCATTATTACTCTATTGCCGGTGGTGGGGTTGATATCAAGGACAAGGTTCCAACGGAAGGTGATGTAATATGACCACCACCACATCCCAATACCATCACCAGTGCTCCACATGGAATTTGAAATTACAATTTGCCCCTTTGTGGTTGCGTTCCCTGTTGCAATAAAACCATTACATTTGTGATGCATTGGCTGATCAATAAAGTCACTAGTAAATTCATTGAGTTTAATAGTTGCTAGCTCAGGCGCCTCTTCTTTGAGATTTTTTAATAATGTTGCCAGTGGATGAAATCCTTTTCGTAAACGATGATCCGTCAACTTTGATAAATACTCATACATCATATTTGATGTTAGGATATCTTCATAGTTGATATCTCTGTCATGGAATTTTATGCCACTGCTATAAACACCATCAGCTATTCCCCTTATCTCTTCTTTGTATTCATCTGGATATTTATCCCAGTACATATTTACAATTTGTTTTTTGCAAAAATTCCACCAGGTATCTGATGTTTTTTCATATTTCTCTTTTGAAAGCAGACCATTAAATGGTTTTAAACAGGGATGATTATTGATCATGTTACTCCAACGAGTCATTAAATCAACGATTTCCTCCGAAAGCAAATATCCATGCTGAAAACCTCTTTCGTATGGTTCCCCCTTGGTGTAAACATATACCCATCCCTGAATGTTATATCGATATCCAGCTCCATATTCACTCACGGGGGAAGTTCTAGTATTTTGGTTAGTCGTGTTATTCACTGTAGCTCTCCCAGTTGCTAGAGTATATGGTGAGACGAGGGTAGTTAGAATCATAAGTAAGACTGCAAATAAACAAACAACCTTTCTCATATTAACCATGTTAACCAATTTATATATGTAAAAGTTATTATATAAATATTTAGCTTGGGGTAATAGTTATTTTGAATTCTCTTAACACAGACATTAATTTAATGTATGATTATTGTGTCAAAGGAAAGTATAATTTTTCACTAATCTCGCCGTTTCTGAGGGGTGATCAATCAGGTTAATACCCTACTACCTAATTTTTATAGGAAACTTCCAGAGGGCGTTCATGAAAGTTCTGAATAGTCTAGCGATACGGGTAATACCTTAAGAAAGCCTTGTCAAGTTGGAAAACACATGGTTGATTGTGAAATATAAATTGTGTAAAAGGGAAGGAATGCCAAAGTCTAATACATAACTCTACATTGTTTCAATTTCAATCTAAAGGTTTTTATACTGTTTGATAAATAATTAAACTAAGGGAAAAACATGGAAAAGAAAAAAGAAAAAAAATCACAGGAACTGATGTCCATCAGAAAAATGGATACACTAATGAAACTTCGACTGGTTGTAGGTTTGATATTCGCTCTTAGCACTCTATCAATAATTTTAGTATTTATTACTGATTTCGTAGTTTCTGTGGTTTTCATATTGATAAGTTACATCATGGTTTTTGGACTAATGATAAAATTATTTACAATAATGAAACTTTGAAAAAAAATGAGCAATTAGACCTAATCTTTCTTCCTCAATCTGAGTCCAGCAATTTTTCGTATTGATGTTTTGACACGATGGTGTTATATAGTAATAGTGATAAATGATATCACGGTTATAGATATGGTAGGAAGTACTATGGATAAGTTGATAGGCAAATACTGTAAGATTGTAGTCCGAGAGCCAGGTGAAGAAAGAGCACATACCATCTTTGGTATTCTCACGAATGTTGACTATGATGAGCGGTTAGTATTAATTAAATCCAATCCTTGCTCAGCGTATCTGAATTTAGACACAATAGTTGCAATAAAACCAAGGAGATAAAAATGAACTATAAATCTATTGTAAAAGAAATAGATGAAATACATAAGAAAAGGAGAAAACTAAATTTACAGGAAGGCATTTTATTTGAGAAACATTCCCAAATCAATTCAGAGAACCCCTCTGAAAAGTGAGTGGAGAGGATGGGATGCTATTACACTATGTCCTTTATGGAGAAAGTATGGCGTAATAGTTGAAAATAAGCTCCCCACTCAATATAATCTGTTGTGGTTTCTAGTATAAATATATTCTTGCACCGATGAGTTTATATGGTACAAATGTATCAAATAGAAAACAATCGTAACGTTTAAGATAGAATGAGAGTTTTGGAATTGTAGATTTTGGAGAAAAAAAATGCCAATAGTTCATGTAGATGTATGGGAAGGTTTTGGTAAGGAAAAAATAAAAACTGTGATTCAAGAAATAACAAAAGTCTTTGTAGATTTAGGCGTTCCTGAGCATGCTGTAGAGATAATC
>CAZXHI010000213.1:0-4101 GCA_964640555.1 uncultured Thermoplasmatales archaeon
GCAAATATGATTTTGATTAATCGACACATAGACTTTATAAAAAATCGATGGGAACGAGAATGTAAGAAACTGTATAAAGAAAAAAATATCGAGTTCAGGGGGTTCAGATGAAGGTACTAATTTCAAGCAGGTCATATGATAAAAATTCTGAAACAATATTATATCTCAAAAAGAAGGGAATAGATATAATGGTAAATCCTTTTAACAGAAAAATGACTGAGGAAGAACTATTGGTTTACGGAAAGAAAATTGTTGGTATCATCGTTGGAACAGAAAATATTACTAAGTCTTTCCTAAAAAAAGCAAAAAACCTGAAAGTAATATCTCGTTATGGAATAGGAACGGATAATATAGAAAAAAAAGAGGGTGTTTTGGTTTACAACACACCAAACGCCCCAAGTCAAAGTGTTGCAGAATTATCTCTTACGTTGATGCTTTGTCTCTTACGAAAAATAAACAAGGTAGAAATATGGAAACCACAAAAAGGTAATCTCCTTCATGAAAAGACGGTGGGAATCATTGGCATGGGAAGAATAGGCAAAACACTATCGAATTTACTTGCTCCATTTGATACTACAGTTCTCTCGTATGATATAGATCAAGGCAAAACAACAAACCCGTTAGATGATCTGTTAAGAAAAAGCGATATTGTGTCGATTCATGTGCCTTTAAACAAAAACACATTCCATCTGTTAGGAAAAAGAGAACTAGGACTAATGAAAGAAACATCGTTCCTTATTAATACTTCTCGTGGAGGAACTGTTGATGAATCTGCATTGTATAACGTATTAAAAAATAATAAGATTGCTGGAGCAGCTTTGGATGTATTTGAGCATGAACCAAACATAGGAAAACTCAAGGGATTAGAAAATGTCATTTTAACTCCTCATATCGGAACATATACTGTAGAAACACGAAAAAAAATGGAAGAAGAAGCAGCAAAAAACATAATAACCGGTTTGAAAGAGGTCGGGTTATTATGAATGTTGTTGTTTTTGGTGGTTCTGGTTTTATAGGAAGTCACACATCTGATGTTCTTTCAGAACGAGGACACAACGTAACAATCTTCGATACAATAAGATCCCCATATTTACAAAAAAATCAAGAGATGATAATTGGTAATATATTAGATAAAGAGACAGTAAGAGATGTCATTTCTGGAAACAATATCGTTTATAATTTTGTTTCTGTTTCTGAGATAAATGATTCAAATAAAAATCCATTGAAATCTATTGAATTGAATATTCTTGGGAATGTTAATGTTTTAGAGGGATGCAAAAAAGAAAATGTAGAACGATATATTTTCGCAAGTAGTGTTTACGTTTACAATAGTATGAGTTCCTTCTACGGAACTACAAAAAAGGCATGTGAAATGATTATAGAGAACTACTGGAAAGAATACCATGTTCCCTATACAATTCTCCGTTACGGTTCTCTATACGGTCCTAGAGCACAGAATTGGAACGGTATACACAATGTTATAAAACAAGCTATTAAGACCAAGAAAATATATTTTGAAGGAACGGGGGAAGAAACAAGAGAACTGATACATGTAAAAGATGCGGCTGAAATGAATGTAAACATTTTAGATAAAAAATATGAAAACACGCATTTAGTTCTTACTGGTACAGAAAAAATAAAGTGGAAAAATCTAATCCAAACTATTAATGAAATCATCGGTGGAAATATAGAAGTAACATATGGAATGAAAACAGACAATCATTATTTATCTACCCCGTATGAATTTAAACCAGATACAGCTAAAAAGATGACAACACCTGAATACTACGATCTCGGACAGGGGTTGCTTGATTGTATATATGAAGTCAGTGAAAGAAAAAAAATAATCTTTTTTGACTTTGATGGAACTCTGGTAGAATCGGCAGATATAAAAACTGAGGCTTTCAGAGAACTCTTTAGTCCATTTGGGAAAGAAATACAAGACAAAGTAGTAAAACATCACATTGAGAATGGAGGGATACCTCGATCTATAAAACTAAAACATTACTACACCAAGTTTGTTGGAAAGGAAATAAAGGAAGATGAACTCACTAAACTCGAAAAGATGTTTTCGGATATGGTCGTTGAAAAAATAATAAAGTCTAAATTTGTGGAAGGAGCAATTGAATTTCTCAAAAGAAACTATGAAGATATGGATCTCTATGTTGTATCAGGTACTCCACAGAAAGAACTTGAATTTATAATAAAAGAGAAAAAAATAATAAAGTATTTTATGGGAATATATGGTCATCCTTTTTCTAAGGACGAAGTAATAAAAAAACTACTCCAAAAATATGACAAAAAAAAGGCTCTTTTCATTGGTGATAGTATGTCAGATTTTAGGGCGGCTAAAGAAACAGGAATTGAATTTATAGGAAAAAAAGGCTGTCCTTTTCCAGAAAAAACAGAAACATTTGATAATTTCAACGAGGTATCAATATGAATAAACTTGATAATAAAAAAACATCAAACATGAGTTTAAAAGAAGCAGATTATCTAATAGATTCGATAACAGAAAGACTAGACCAAAAAGAAGCAATTGACAGAAAGATAAAATTCTTTTTAGACATTAGAGGGTATTTAAAAGTAAATTCAATAAAAGGAAACTACATAGAGTTTGGGTCATTCCGTTCTATATCTCAATACGGTGCATACAAAATACTTGATAAAACGGGAACAATAAACAAATATGTTGGACTTGATACGTTCATAGGAGAACCAAGACCGACAAAAGAAGAGAAACTACATCACCCGTATGATAATGTTGGAGATTTCTCTTGTTCATATTCTAAGGTTCTTTCTTTTGTAGAAAAAGCATTCCAAGGAAAAGGAGTTGTTATAAAAGGTGATTTTAGAGATGAATCCACACTCGAAAAGGTGAAAAAATATACACCGATAAATCTTGCTATGATTGATTGTAATCTCATTAGTTCTATAGAGAAAGCTATTGAGTTTGTATTTAAGAATGCAACACCAGGATGTGCAATCCTAATCGATGATTACTTTACAAATTTCGGAAAAGGAGAAGCAATTATCCAAACTACTATAGAAAGAATAACAAACAGTTCAGGGTGGAAACTTATAGAACATTCTTTTTACCCGCCTGTTGCAAAGTCTTTTATTTTATCGAGGTGAAAATATGAATATCATAAAAAGATGTAAACGACCAACACTTGGAGAAATAAAGATGTGGCAGAGTCGACTTGCTACATATATATCAATGATAAATTTTATACTACTATTCTATTTGTTTATAACGGAGAATGACTGGTTTGAATGGTATATTTGGTTTTTTATTATCGTATTAGGTGTGGTATCTGTTGTTATTTTTGATACTATTAAAGTTATGCCAGAACAATTAGCATATGGTTTTATAAAGAATCCAGAGTGGCAGAAACATAAGCGTAATCAGAAGAGAATTATGGATAAGCTTGGAATAGGAGAAATGTATGAAGATTGAACTTTATGAGGTAATTGAATGAGAGTAGTATACAGTTATTATGTGTTGGACATTGTTCATCATGGGCATTTGAATCATATGAAAAACGCAAAAGCAGCAGCCGGTAAAGATGGTATATCAGTTGTAGGTATTCTCACTAAAGAAGCAGTGCTTGAGAAAAAACCAAAGAAACCGATATTGTCTTTCGATGAGAGAATAGAGTTGGCACATGCAATAAAGTACAATGATTTTGTTGTTGCACAAGATACCTATTCCCCATTGCCAAATATCAAGAGGATAAGACCTGATATAGTGATGGAATCGGATAGCCACGACTCAAAAGAGGTTCAGGCAATAGTTGATTATTTAGAACATACCGGTGGGTGTGTAATTGTAAATCCATATTACCCCTTCATTTCTTCAAGTAAAATCAAATTAAGAATTAGTGGAGACATTGACTCCATACCGAATGAGGTGAAAAACATGAATATGAAAAGAAGAGAAAAAGTAGAAAAAGTAGAAGGCGCAGAAGACAGTATGAATGAAAACAAAAACATTATTTGGGGGACTGATAAACAAGAATAATTCAAGGCGTGAAGGATAGCGGTGGAGAAGGTGTCCAGCCAAACAACCACCACTACCTGCACAGTTTGAAATTAACT
>CAZXHI010000214.1:0-3274 GCA_964640555.1 uncultured Thermoplasmatales archaeon
GCACTCATTGTTTTAGCAATAATTGTGATACTTTTCCTAATCGTATTAGGCTATCTGGTAAAACGAAACAATGACAAAAAGAAAGCACAAAAGAAGGCAGATGAGAAAAAATCACAGCCAAAAAAGAAAACTACCAGTAAAAAATCTAAAAAATAAAACCTCTTTTTTTTCTTTTTTTAATTTCTTATTTTCTTAGTTACTACCTGTCTTTCTAAGATATTGCTTTGCTGAATTAAATCCGACCTGAGAAACAGTTATAAAACAAGGTTGAATAACAATAATGAGGATAGAGATATTTGGTGGTTAAAAGATTTTTAGAAGTATGCTCAAAAAATTTTGTCCGATACATGTTTACCGTAAACTGACAATTCTTGTTGTAATGGGTTCTCTTATATTATCATCAGTTTTTCTTCTAGGACGCGGGACTGACGTGGGTTAATAGGGATTAAATATATTACAGAAGTGATATGCTCTTTAGCCCTTTTCCATTTTTTCCTTCTGCTCAATAAAGTTTTCAATTACTTCTATAAATCCGTAGAAATCATGGAGATTTTCTTTTACTATGCTAAAAGCCATCTCATCATTTATTCGGCCATACCTGTGGACAAGGATATTTCTGAATCCTTTCATAGATTTTAGGGAGCATCCTAATTCATCGCTTATGATATTGTTTCTTATCAGGTTATCTAAAATATTTTCGTCACTCTCCGGAACTCCAAGTTTAAGATCCGTGTTGATCACAGCACATATATCAAGAACACTTTCAATACAGAACTCCAATCTTTTATAGATACCATCCTTAACAAGCCCTAAATTCGAAAACTCTTCAAAAGTGTCAGGTAGGTGTTTTTTAATCAACGTTATACTCTCATCCATCTCCTTTATCTTAATCCTGATTATGTCAGCCCTCATGCAATTACTCCTCCTTTAATATAATCGTAGAATCTGTATTTGAAATCATCAAACTCTTTACTTGTCCTTCGCTCCAGTTCATATATGAACCTGCTTTCTTTACAATAAATTACTTTTCCCTTCAGCACCTCTTTTTTTACATATAATGGTAAATCCTGAAACGTCTGAATGTCGAATTTGTCATTGACATTGCCAAGGATTTTCATTCTGAATTTGAAACGCTCTTCTTTCGTCCCATTATAATAGACAGCAAGATCAATGTCTGATAGAGATGTTTGTTTTCCTTCTGCAAAAGAGCCGTAGAGGATGATCAACTTTATTTTTTTTCCGCCAAGCTTCTTTATATCATCAACAACAAAACGAATGTTATCTTTCTCGTTAATCATATATATTATTCAATCGCTTTTCTATATTTAAATTCAACCTACTGGTGAAATGTGATTGATAATCTTTATTTTTAATCTGGAATGTTGACTTAAGGGAACCTGCCCTGCATAGATAATACCATATAAATTTAATTATTGATTTGTATTTATGGGCTTTGACTATGGATTTGTATCTTCTTGGGCAAGTCGCTGCAATTATGACATCAGCTCTTTGGACGATTAACTCGTTATTATTTGCATCAGCTGGTAAAAAGATCGGGTCAATAAGTGTAAATGCATATAGAATTCTGATGGCAGTTCTTTTTCTCAGCATCACTCATATTTTATTGTTTGGTAGTATTTTTCCCTCCGCAAGTAATGGACAATGATTTTGGATTGGTTTAAGCGGCATTGTTGGCTTAGGTATCGGTGATTTTGGATTATTTGCAGCATTTGTTATCATCGGGCCACGACGTTCTGTACTTATTATGGCATTATCACCAGTATTTGCAGCCATCATCGCATTTGTATTGCTAAATGAAACACTATCACAATTTGCAATAATTGGGGTGATTATCACCTTATGTGGCATTGTTATTGTTATATTGGAAAAAGAGGGAAAGTCCTATGAAGAACGACTTCCAAAAAAGGTCAAAACCTGGGGTAGTTTTCTTGCTTTTATTGGTGCAATAGGTCAAGGAACCGGAGTTGTTTTTGCAAAAAAAGGTATGTTGTTTGAATCAAGCAGTGTCATCAATCCATTATCTGCTACATTAATTCGTATGATACTCGCAGCAGTATTTATTTGGATCTCTGTTATACTGGCTGGAAAATTACCAGAGTTGAAAAAAGCAATTAAAAGTAGAAAAGGAATGAAATACACCACTGCAGGTGCATTTATTGGACCATTTCTTGGAGTAACATGTTCAATGATTGCAGTCACCTTTACAGAAATAGGAGTTGCTCAAACCTTAATGTCTCTTATTCCCGTTATGATTATACCAATATTATAGATAGTATACAAACAAAAAACAAGCCTTCGGGGAATAGGTGGGGCATGTATTGCCATAGCTGGTGTTGCAATATTATTTTTAATATAAACTCGCAATATTTAGTAGGTTAACTTAATGTTCCACCAATATTTTTCCTGCCGTGTCCCTAAGAAAATTTTTAAGGATATTAACTGAGGTTGGTACTGTCATCTCTGATGGTCAGATATCAAATATAGATAATTGGAATCTAAAACTTGAAAACTACTTAGATTCCCAGCCGTATTTAAAAATCCAGTAAACATAATCTTGACCATAATCTACAAAGACTGGAGCAACGTTAATCTCGTTTTCCCCATCATTATCACAATCTCCAATATTTAGAACTGCTAAGAATCCATGTGTTTGATCAAGACGAGCTTCCTCGACATAGGTTGTTCCATTCCACTGTAAAATATGTACTATATTAGTTCCTACACAAACTTCTGGTATTCCATCACCATCGACATCTCCAACATCAAGAGCTTCAATGACTCCCTCCTCACCTGGCCACTCTTTCTCAAATTTTTTTTCATAACCAGTCCCATTCCATTCAAAAATCGTGAGTTTCCCAATGTCAGGAGAATTCCATCCGCAGAAGTTACCAATATGAATCTCATCTTTCCCATCATTATCGCTATCTTTGCAGACACAGGAAAAAGGATAATTATCATGAGTATGTGCCTTTTCAATTATGGCGGATTCAAACTCTTTAGTCTCTTTGTTCCAGTTCAGAACTATTACCTTTTGTGCCGAACAACAAACTATCTCATTTTCACCATCTTCATCTACGTCACCCAAACCAGCCATATATACATAGCTAGATACTCCTGGATCATCCCATTCTGCTACTTTCACAAGCCTCCAGCTATTCCATTTAAAAATAACTATCTCCGGAACTGGGCTGTTACGGGAACCCCCGCCACTCATGATCAACTCGTTTTGTCCGTCATTGTCACAATCACCAAT
>CAZXHI010000215.1:0-8614 GCA_964640555.1 uncultured Thermoplasmatales archaeon
TTATCTCAATTTCTTAGGTCATAGCGTTATTTACAAAACTTACCCATTTGCTCTAAGAAAATCTTGTTCTTTGAAAGTCATCTTCTTCCAATAATTGAAGTCGTTTTCGCTTCCTCCAATTCACCTCATCCTCAAAGGCTGTAAATTCTCTGTCCATATTCATTGATATAATCTGTCCTTTCCGAAATTCGTCGAATTATGCGCAATACACTTGGCACTATATATAGTTGTGTACAAATGTATATAAATATGTATAACTATTACTATGTTGTGTAGAATATGGAAAAAAGAATTCGTATGAACATATCTTTAACTAAAGAAGAAAACCTTCTCATCAAAAAAATTGCAAAAGAAGAGGAAAGACCATACAGCAGACAAATAGTTTACATGACCAATTTTTACATAAAAAATAATGGGAAGAAATAAATGAAATATATATGCAACCTATGCGCTAATGTTTTTCAGGCAGATGACATCACCATTCATCATACAAAAGGTGACAAAGGGTTTGAAATTGTTGCTATTTGCCAATCATGTTTAGAGAAGTACCTTGAGAAAGAAAAAGGAGATGCTTTTAGAAAAGCAGATGAAAATAAAAGAATGAAAGATTATAGGAAATGGTAGTTTCCATGTTATATGAATTATGGGTTAATTATAAATATATGACAATACATTATAATTATTAGATAATTTACATTACTAAAAAGGTTTTATGAATCTAGTTTTGTATTGATTGTTGTTACAAATATTATAATCAAACAACGGTAGCATTCTTTTAACCAAAAAAAGTAATATAATATTAATAAAAGATGTGATATAAATTGAATAATATGACAAAAAAATATAAAAAATCAATAGAGTTATTTCATGAAAAATCAGGGGATGTAGTAAGAACCATTCGATTTAAAAATTCAAAAGATTTCGACTATTTTTTATATGGGTATAAATCGATGAGATATCCAGGTTATAAATGGAGGTATCGTAAAAATATTGGAAGAAAAAGGAGATGCCTTGAAGCAAAAAATTAAACAAGAAAAAGAGGAAATAATTACAATTAGCATTCCGCTAATAATGAACATTTTACTGAAGATGACAAAAATAAGATGAAACAGTTTGTTGAGGATTATATATAAACTATTAAAATTAAAAGTAAGAGGGGAAGGACGTCGAGACGTCAAGCAAGTTGTCTTCTCACCGAGTTACTACCTCTAGTGTAATGTCAACCAAGATCGCTAACATCATTTTTTGCTAATAATATCTTTCTAATTTTCTGATCAACTGCTTTTCAAAAGAATTACATAGTAAAAATAATCTGTTTAGAACCTATTTTAGTTAGGGTTTTTCCAGAATTTTACATTTATTGCTTTTGGGCCATATTCAGACTCTTCCATTTTGTATTCAACAAGATCATTTACATTGAGGATTGCACCTTTGGTCAATGAAGTTGAGTGAATAAAAAGATTATTTCCATCTTCACCTGAAATGAATCCAAATTGTTTGAATGGGGCAAACCATATTACAGTTCCTTTCATTTGTTTTTACCTGTCCTATCCGAAATTCATCGAATGTATACACAATACACTTGGCACTATATATAGTTGTGTACAAATGTATATAAATATGTATAATTATTACATATTTGTGTAATAAATGGTAGAAAGAACACGAATGAACATATCTTTAACCAAGGAAGAAAATGCACTAATCAAAAAACTCGCGAAAGAAGAAAAGAAAAGAATACAAAAAGATAAAATCATAGGCGAAGAAGAAGACGAAGAAAAAGAGCCGGAAGAAGAAAATGAGTATAAAAAAGGAAAAGACGAAGAAAAAGATTACAAATATGAAGAAGATGAAAGAAGACGACGAATATGAAGATTATTCAAAAAAGAAACATAGAAGATAAAAACATATAGCTGACCTGAAAAAGCAGTTATGAAATTTTAGATTTTGGGAAAGAGAAATGGGTTTATTCAAGAAAGGAAAGAAATTTAGGGAAAGCAATAAACCATCATTTGGTACAGGAGATGAACTGCGGGAAACTTATAAACCATCATTTGGTATAGGAGATGAACTGCGGGAAACTCATAAAGTATCATATAGCACTGCAAAAGATTTGAGGAATAAAAAAAAGTAATTTATTTGAGGTTTTTAAATCAAAAAAAACAATATGAAGGAATAAAATGAAATTTCCAATGGTACCTATTACCAGAGAAACTCAAGATTGTATATAAGATTAAGATAAATGATATTTTAAGGAATTGGATCATAATTAAATGCAAATGGATACAGACTAAATGGGTATGCAAATAATGATTAGATTAAATTAAAAATAAGTAATTAATCTAATAATATGATATGAAGAGAATTAAAAAAAATATGGAGAGGAATAAATGGTTTTAGATGATTACCCTAAAGGTGAAGTTTTTTGTGCTATATGTCAAAAACAATTAATAAATGAAGAAGATAAAGAAAGAGGATATCATTATCATTGTGAAAAATCAGAAATCTTTTGTGACGATAATGAGAATAGAGATAATATTGCAGATTTGAAAGGGATAAAAAATGAGTAGAAGTAGAGACACAAATAAATATAAATATAAAAAATTGGGCGAAATTGCTAGAAGAAAAGAAAAAATTATTCAGAGAGATCTGAATAAGGACTTTTAGAATATTGTAGGTTGATGGTAAAATAAGACTAGATAAATTAACAATTAAGGCACAGGAAGCTTTACAAGAATCAAAAAACATTGCTGATAAATATAGTCATCAACAAATAGACGTAGAACATTTATTGTTAGCACTGATAGAACAACAAAAGGGAATTGTAGTTCCTATATTACAAAAAATAGGTGTTGATATTGATCTACTTAAAACAAATCTTATGCAGCATTTAAATTCCTTGTCAAAAGTGCAAGTAGAAAGTGGAATAGGAGAAATATATTTATCTACTCGCTTAAACAGAACTCTTGAAAACGCATGGAAAGAAGCGCAATCTATGAAAGACGAGTATCTTAGCACAGAACACATACTTCTCTCCATTGCAGAAGAAGATAGTTCAATAGTACCAAATATTATTAAAAAAACAGGTGCTACAAAGGACAGAATATTTGATGCAATGGCTGGGATTCGTGGGGGTCAGAGCGTAGCTGATCAAAACCCAGAGGAGAAGTATCAGGCTTTAGAACGATACACAAGAGATTTAACAGAATTAGCACAAGATGGTAAGCTTGACCCAGTAATTGGCAGAAATGATGAAATCCGTAGGATTATACAAATTCTATCAAGAAGAACTAAGAATAATCCCGTACTAATAGGAGTAGCTGGAGTTGGAAAAACAGCGATTGTTGAAGGTTTAGCACAGCGAATAGTAAGTGGTGATGTTCCAGAATCCTTAAAAGATAAGCGTGTTGCGGCTCTTGATATGGGATCATTAATTGCTGGTACAAAATTTAGAGGTGAGTTTGAAGATCGGTTAAAAGCAGTGTTAAAAGAGATCGAAAAGGCAGCTGGTCAGATTATTCTATTTATTGACGAGTTACACACTGTTGTGGGTGCAGGTGCAGCAGAAGGCGCAATGGATGCCTCAAACATGCTAAAACCAGCTCTTGCGAGAGGAGAGCTAAGATGTGTCGGTGCAACAACAATAAATGAATATCGTAAATATATAGAAAAAGATGCAGCATTGGAAAGAAGATTTCAGCCAATATTGGTACGCGAACCATCAGTAGAGGACACAATTTCGATTTTAAGAGGATTAAAGGAGCGATATGAACTGCATCATGGTGTGATGATTCATGATTCTGCGTTGATTGCCGCTGCTCAACTCTCTAATAAATATATTACAGACAGGTTCTTACCAGATAAAGCTATCGATGCTATAGATGAAGCAGCTTCTAAGTTGAGAACAGAGATAGATAGCATGCCTACTGAAATTGATGAGGTTGAACGAAATATTAGACAATTAGAGATTGAAGCGCAAGCCTTGAAACGCGAGAAGGATAATGCATCGAAAGAAAGGCTGAAAAAATTAAAAGAAGAACTTGCGTCGCTAAAAGAAAAAGATCATCAACTTAGGGTAAGATGGCAGAATGAAAAAGAGATAATACAAAAATTAAGAGAAACCAAAAAGAAGATTGACCACGCGAAATTAGAAGAACAGCAGGCTGAACGAGATGGAGATTTAGAGAGCGTGGCAAAAATACGTTATGGGTCTCTTATTGAACTGCAAAAAGAATTAGATACCCAGAATGAAAGATTACAAGTATTGCAACAGGAACAGAAGATGTTAAAAGATGAGGTTGATGAAGAAGATGTTGCAGAGGTGATTGCAAAATGGTCTGGCATCCCAGTAAATAAAATGCTAGAGGGGGAGACAGAAAAAATTATTCTTATGGATCAACGGTTAAAGCAGCGTGTTGTAGGACAGGATGGAGCAATATCTTTAGTTTCTAATGCGATTAGAAGAGCAAGAGCAGGTCTTAGCGACCCTGATAAACCTATTGGGTCATTCATATTTATGGGTCCAACTGGTGTTGGTAAGACAGAACTTGCTAAGGCTCTAGCTGAATTTCTCTTCGACGATGAAAGAGCAATGGTGCGCATAGATATGTCCGAATTTATGGAGAGACATTCAATTGCTAGACTCATTGGTGCACCACCAGGCTATGTAGGATATGAAGAAGGCGGTTTTTTAACTGAGGCAGTTAGAAGGAGACCCTATACTATTGTCCTCTTTGATGAAATAGAGAAGGCTCACAGCGATATTTTCAATTTATTACTTCAAATCTTAGATGATGGTCGACTTAGTGATGGTCATGGACGAACAGTTAACTTCAAAAACACCGTGATTATCATGACCTCCAATATTGCAAGTAATTTGATGAATGAATTAAGAGGTAAAGAGCTTAGAAGTAAGGTTATGGAAGCTCTTAAAATGCAGTTCAGACCAGAGTTCCTAAACCGAATTGATGAAATTGTTATATTTAATTCATTGGGTAAAGATGAAATAAAGAGAATAGTTGAGATACAACTGCAGTATCTGCAAGATCGGCTTATTGAGAAAAAAATTTCAATTTCATTCAGTGACAAGATAAAGGAATTGATAGCAGATAAAGGCTTTGATCCAATATTCGGAGCAAGACCAATTAAGAGAACAATTCAACAGATGATAGAAAACCCTTTATCAATTAAGCTTTTAAATGGTGAATTCGTTGAAAATGATATAATAAAAACTGATGTTAAGAATGGAATAATTATTTTCAGAAAATGAATTTAAATAATAAAATAAATAATGAAATTGAAGGAGTTGTAACTATTTGGCGGAAGTACAGGAAAAGAAAAATAACAAGATAGAGGGGCAAAAAGGAAAAAAAAAAGAAGTTAAGGTAGTAAAATTAGATGTTACAAATATGGAATTAGCTTCATTGGAGAAGAATCTGAAAGAGAAGACCGAGTTAGCAGATGAGTATTTATCACGATTGAAATATCTGCAAGCAGATTTTGAGAATTATAAAAAGATGTTGGCTCGCGATAGAAAAACTTTTGATATGAGCGCATCTGAAGGATTGATTAAGAATTTATTGCCTATTATTGATGCTTTCGAAATTGCTATTTTATCAACTAAAAAGAATTACAATAAGGCATCATTTGTTAAAGGAATTGAATTAATATATACCGATTTATTGTCGGTGCTTGGCAAAGAGGGATTGAAACAGATAACAGCAGTTGGAAAGAAATTAGATCCATATTATAATGAGGTTACAATGACAATTATTGATAATGATCTTCCTGAGGATACAGTTGTTGAGGAACATGAGAAAGGGTATATATTAGGTTCAAAAGTTATTAGAACGTCAAAGGTTACGGTTTCTAAGGTTGAAAATCCATCGGATGACCCATTGAGATAAGATAGAAAAATTGAAGATGATACATAATTTCAATCTTCTAAATTATACATGTGATTTTAAGAAAACAAGTATATAGAATTCTTGTTTTAAACAATGTATTATCATGTAAGAAATGATTGAATACTGTCAATGAAAAATAAATATAATAGGTAATTTGTTGATTAGTTTTTTGTGAAAAAGAATTTCTAACTCGAATGATTTTTTTATTCTGATGAACAATTGTTTTTTTAAAGGTTGAAAAAAATTACTAATTCCATAATTAAATAGATATCCAAGATCAAGAAATGTAGATGTTATACGAAATTCAGAGATACTCAAAGCTAAGTTATATAAATAATAATAAGTTTTATGTCATGGGGTTAAAATGGTTAATAAAACTATTGGAATAGATGTAGGAACAAGCAATTCGGCTGCTGCTGCATTAATTGGTGGTAAGCCTACTATTATCCCAAGCGCAGAGGGTACAAGTCTTGGGGGCAAAGCATTCCCGTCATATGTAGCATTTACAAAAGATGGGCAAATGTTAGTGGGGGAATCTGCAAAAAGACAGATTGTTTCCAATCCTGAAGGCACAGTAACTGCAATTAAACGTAAAATTGGGACTGACTATAAGGTTAAAGTTCATGGCAAAGAATATTCACCACAGCAAATAACTGCTTTTATTCTTCAAAAAATAAAACGTGATGCGGAAGCGTTCTTGGATGCTACTGTTGATAAGGCTGTTCTTACGGTCCCTGCTTATTTCAATGACAACCAGAGGACTGCAACTAAGGATGCAGGGACAATAGCTGGTTTGGAAGTTGTCAGAATAATAAATGAACCTACTGCTGCGGCGCTCGCCTATGGAATTGATAAAACGGAGAAAGATCAGAGGATTTTGGTTTATGATTTTGGTGGTGGAACACTTGATGTAACTATTATGGAGTTTAGCGAGGGTGTTTTTGAGGTCATTTCTACAAGTGGTGACACACAGTTAGGTGGTACTGACATGGATAATGCAATCGTTGATTACGTGGCGACTGAATTCAAGAAGCAGTCGGGCATAGATGTAAGAAACGATAAGATGGCGTTACAAAGATTACGGGAAGCATGTGAGAAGGCTAAGATTGAACTTTCTAATGTGCTTGAGACGGATTTAAACCTGCCTTTTATCACTGCAGATGCTTCTGGACCTAAGCATCTTGTCATGAAACTAAGTAGATCAAAACTTGATGGGCTTGTTAGACCAATTGTAGAAAAGTGCAAAGATTCTATAGATCTCGCAGTAAAGGATGCTAAGCTCTCGTCTAGTGATATAACCAAAATTATATTTGTTGGTGGGCCAACAAGGATGCCGATAGTACAAAAATTCGTTGAGGATTATACAGGTGTAAAGGTGGAACGAGGGGTCGATCCAATGGAATGCGTTGCTATGGGTGCTGCAATACAGGCTGGTGTACTAACAGGTGAAGTGAAGGATGTACTACTCTTAGATGTTACTCCGCTATCACTTGGTATTGAGACTTTAGGTGGTGTAACCACTAGATTAATAGAGAGAAACACTACTATTCCAACGAAGAAGAGTGAAATTTTTTCTACTGCTGCAGACAATCAAACAAGTGTGGAAATAAATGTTTTACAGGGTGAAAGAGAATTTACAAAAGATAACGTAAACTTAGGAAAGTTTCATCTTATGGGCATACCACCCGCCCCAAGAGGAGTCCCTCAGATAGAAGTTACCTTTGATATTGATTCCAATGGCATAATTAATGTCGCAGCTAAGGACCTTGGTACAGGAAAGAAGCAGGCAATAACAATTACTGCATCGACAAAATTATCTCAGAGTGAAATAGACAAGATGGTTGAAGGGGCGAAAAAATTTGAGGAAGAAGATAAAAAGCGTCGGGAAATCATAGAAACAAAGAATCAGGCAGAGAATCTTATATATACAACAGAAAAATCTCTTGAAGATTTGGACGACAAAGTAAACAACAACGAACGAACACAAATCAATGCGATCATAGAACGAATGAAGGAAACCATAAAAGGTGAAGATATCAACAAAATTCAAGCTGAGATGAAAGAATTAACACAAGCATTTCATGAGATTTCAATACGTACATATCAACAAACCGGACAACAGGATAAACAAAGTGAGAAACCAAAGGAAGAGAAAAAAGATGAAGGATCAGTTGATGCGGAATATAAGGTAATGGATGAGGAAGGATAATAAAAAGATTATTTATTTACAAATATCAATAATATTTTTACGACTTTCACATTCTTTCTACAATAAAGGGATTTCTTGAGTGATATTAAATATAAAACTATGGAATGGAATATATGTCAAAAAAAGATTATTATAAAATCCTTGGCATTAACAAAAACGCCGATGAAAAAGAAATTAAAAAAGCATATCGTAAACTAGCAAAACAATATCACCCTGATAAATATAAAGGTGATAAAAAAAATGCGGAGGAGAAATTCAAGGAAATTTCAGAGGCATATGAGGTACTTATTGATAAAGAAAAACGAGCAAAATATGACCAAATTGGTCACAGAGGAGTAAATGAGGCTTTTGGAAAAGAAGGTTTTAATTGGAATAACTTCACGCACTACAGGGATGTAGAGGATATTTTTGGAAGTGCAATATTTGATTCGTTCTTTGGATCTACTTCTAGTTCCGGTTTTGCAAGCAGGGGGGGCATATTTGACGTTCTCTATAGAAA